>JAYVEJ010000115.1:0-2278 GCA_043748885.1 Luteolibacter sp.
CGAGTTGCCAAAGTCGTCGGGGATGTCAGAGGTGAAGATGAGCCACTGAGGCGACCATTGGCTGAGGTCAGTGAAAGCGCCGGGATAAACCGGCTTGAAACAGAGAATGCAAAAGTCTTACAGCGAAAACCTAGCCAGTCGCTCTGGCCCCGAACCCTACGCTGGGAGCAGTGACGCTCCGGGTGTAGCGTGGGGGAGTGGAGACGCGGGCCAGCCACCTGAGCCTCGAAATCAAAGTTCCCGGGTGCCGACCGTGTTCATTCAGGGGGAAGGCAACATCGACCTCAGCGTCAAGGCAAGCTGAGCAGGTGTCGAAGTTTCAAGCGCAGCGGACTTAGCGTCTCGGGAGGAAAGTCCTGCGACGGGTGAGCGCTTGGAATTCGTGTTTGAAAAACCCGCCGACAGTGCCAGCGTCCGGCGATGTCCGATACGGCTCCCATTCTTGAAGCGGACCGCTTGGTCAAAAGTTTTGGCACTTCCACCGCACTCGATGGGCTTTCGTTTGCCTTGGCGAAAGGTGAATCGCTGGGACTGCTCGGCGTGAACGGCGCGGGGAAAACCACGGCGATGAACCTGCTGCTCGGACTCACCACGCCGACCTCGGGGATGGTCCGCATCTTCGACCTCGATCTGTGGAAACACCGCATCGAGATCCTGCGACAGGTGAATTTCTCCTCCGCCTACACCGCGCTGCCCTCTAACTTGCTCGTCTGGCAGAATCTAATCGTTTTCGCCAAACTCTACGGCGTCGCCCGCCCGAAGCAGCGGATCGACGAGTTGCTAGAGATGCTCGACATCACTCACCTGCGCAAGTCCGTCACCGGCACGCTCTCCGCTGGCGAGTCCACTCGCGTCAACCTCGCCAAGGCGCTGCTCAACAAGCCGCGCTTGCTCCTGCTAGACGAACCCACCGCCTCGCTCGATCCCGACATCGCCGACCGCGTTAGAAAACTTTTACGCAAGCTCCAGCACGAGGACGGCCTCTCCATTCTTTACACTTCCCATAACATGCGCGACATCCACGAAGTTTGTGATCGGCTCATATTCCTCCACGGCGGCAAGGTGCTCGCGGAAGGCACGCCGGGTGAAATCCACGAAAAGTTCAACCGCAGCTCGCTGGAAGATTTATTCATCGGCGTCGCTCGCGGCGAGGTGGAAGCGATCGGTTTAAAATAACTTATCGATACAATGCCTTTCTCGATCAACACCGTCCACGCCCTCGTTCTTCGCTACCTCTATCTCTACACCCGCCACCCGATTCGCTTGGTGGAACTTGTCTTTTGGCCGCTGGTCGATTTACTAGTCTGGGGATTTCTAACCACCTATTTGCAAGGCCATGGGGCAGGGGGCTTGCCGTCATCCATCAGCTTCCTCATTGGCGGGATGATTCTATGGGATGTGCTCTTCCGCTCGCAGCAAGGTGTGGCGATTTCGTTTCTCGAAGATGTGTGGACGCGCAATCTGTTAAATGTTTTCGTCGCCCCGGTCCGCACTGCCGAGTATGTAGGCGCGACCTGTGTGGTCGGGTTGCTGCGGGTGGGCGTCACGCTGGTTCTTCTCACCCTCGTCGCGGCGCTGGCCTATCAGTTCCAGCTCACCAGCCTCGGTCTCGGGCTGCTGCCGTTTTTGGGAAACCTGATCCTGTTCGGTTGGTTTCTCGGGATGATTTCCACCGCCCTGATCATGCGTTTCGGCCAAGCCGCAGAGAGCCTGGCGGGGGCGGTGCCATTCTTCATTCAGCCGCTTGCTGCGGTTTTCTATCCGGTCTCGGTGCTGCCTAACTGGCTCCAGCCCGCCGCCATGGCGCTGCCTTGCACGCCCGTTTTCGAAGGGATGCGCACGGTCCTCGCGGGCCAACCGGTGCCTTGGGGAAATGTCCACCACGCGCTCCTGCTCAACCTCGTCTGGGGCACCCTCGCGGCGCTCTTCTTCGCCGCGAATCTCCGCCACGTCCGCAAATCCGGCCTGCTTGTGAAAGTGGCGACGCATTAACTTCTAACGGACCGCGGGCTTGATCCCGCCTGAGAAGACTTGCCGCAGCACAAGAGATAAACTAGCGCTCACCCCATGAAAGCCACCTACGAAGCCGTCATGGATGCGGCCATGCAACTTGATGTGGCGGATCGCTGCCGGATTGCGGCCTTTCTTTGGGAGTCCATGGGCGATCCTATTGCCGAGCCAAATCCTGATGAGCTGGAGAATCTCCTGAACCAGCGTGAAGCTGAACTTGACCGCGATCCGTCGCTGGAGATTAGCCAACAAGACTTCATGGCGCATT
>JAYVEJ010000116.1:0-6103 GCA_043748885.1 Luteolibacter sp.
TCAGATTGGGAGGTCATGGCGTCTCTCCACCACCACAAAATCTAACGGACTCGGTGCTGGAATCATTCTAAGAACACAACTGGCATTCTGCCCGGAGCCCTCCTTGCTCCTATATTCTCCATCGAATTATCAGACAGCATCCTAAGCGAAATCCGGCACACCCCGGAAATCAAGGAGACTTCGATCTTGAAAAGATACACGACATGTCTCCATTCATGATGGAAAGCATGGCGATTTTCCAGGGTTAAGGACTTGTCGGAGTGGCATGGAATACGCTGAATGACTTGGACCGCTTCAAACCCCCGTTCGTAAACCCCCATGAGTCATTCTGATAGCCAAGTCTGCCCGCTCTACATCGGCGGCAAGTGGGTGAATCCCACTAACAAAACTGCCAGCCCGGTCTTCAATCCTTCCCGCGGCAGCGTCATCGCCAGCGTCCCGATGTGCGGCGCGGCGGAAGTGGATCTGGCCGTGGCGTCGGCAAAAGCCGCCTTTCCCGCCTGGCGCGACACGCCGCCTAACGAACGGGCGCAAGTGTTGTTCCGGGCGAAGATCCTGCTCGATGACGCCTTTGAGGGACTCTGCCTCGGGATCGCCACCGAGCATGGTAAAACACTATCAGAAGCCCGCGGCGATCTGAGGCGCGGGATCGAAGTCGTGGAATTCGCCTGCGGGGTGCCCACGTTGCTGATGGGCGAGTGCTTAGAAAACATCGCTCGCGGCATCGACTGCAACACCGACCGCCATCCGTTAGGAGTGGTCGCCGGGATTTGTCCGTTCAATTTCCCCGCTCTCGTCCCGATGTGGATGTGGCCCATCGCCATCGCCTGCGGAAATACCTTCATCCTCAAGCCCAGCGAAAAAGTCCCGCTCACGATGCAGCGGGTCGTCGCGCTGCTGGAGAAAGCCGGCCTGCCACCCGGCGTCATGAACATCGTCCACGGCGGCCGCGAATGCGTGGATGCCATCCTTGAACATCCAGACGTTAGAGCGATCAGCTTCGTCGGCTCGACACCGGTGGCCCGCGAGATCCATCGCAAGGGCACCTCGCACGGCAAGCGGGTGCAAGCCGCTGGTGGCGCAAAGAATTTCATCATCCTGATGCCCGACGCCGACGTGGAGCGCACGGTGGAAGCGGTGAAAGACGGCGCATTCGGCTGCGCCGGAGAACGCTGCATGGCCGGCTCCACCGCCGTGGCCGTGGGGGATGCTGGCGAGAAACTGCTGCCCGCGCTGGCGGATCTGGTGAAAGCCATGAAAGTGGGGCCGACCGATGTTAGAGAAGACCAACCCGACATGGGCGCGGTGATTTCCGCCGAGCATCGGACCCGCGTCTCGGGTCTGATCGATGCCGGTGAACGCGCCGGAGCCAAAGTTCTAGCAGACGGCCGACCTACCCGTGTCGATGAAGCTCCGGAAGGATTTTTCCTCGGCCCGACTCTGATCGACCACGTCGAACAATCCAATCCGCTGATGGAAACCGAAGTCTTCGGCCCGGTGCTCGCCGTGATGCGGGCGAAGACGTTAGACGACGCGATCGACTCCGCCAACCGCCAGGCATTCGGCAACGGCGCGGCAATTTTCACCAACTCCGGCAAAGCCGCCCGCGAATTCCGCCGCCGAGTCAGCGCCGGCATGGTCGGCATCAACGTCGGCGTTCCCGCGCCGCTCGCTTACTTCCCGTTCAGCGGCTGGAACGATTCGTTCTTCGGCGACCTCCACATCCAGGGCAAGGAAGGTGTGGAGTTCTATACTCAACGGAAAACCACCACCACGCGTTGGTTCGGTTATGGCGACGGGGAAATCTGGGCGAAATAACATTGAAGAAATTCGAACCGCAGATGAACACAGATGAACGCAGATTTCAGAATTAGAAAAATATCATCTTCAATCTTCATCTGCGTCCATCTGCGTTCATCTGCGGTTAAAGTAATCTTAATTTCTTGATAGAATCATGAGCCTATTAATTAGAAGCGGAACCATCGTCACTGCCGACGCGCAGTTCAGCGGAGATATACTTTGCCAAGGCGGCTTAATTATAAAAATCGGTCCTGATCTGACCGCTCCGGCGGATTCTGAGATCATCGACGCCACCGGTAAGTATATCTTCCCCGGCTTTATCGATCCGCATGTGCATATCTATCTGCCGTTCATGGGCACCTTCTCGAAGGACGACTACGCCACCGGCAGCAAGGCCGCGCTGATGGGCGGAACCACCACGCTGATAGAAATGTGCTGCCCGTCTCGCAGCGACGATCCGCGCGAGGCGATCCGGCTGTGGAAGAGCAAAGCGGCGGGCATTTCCTCGTGCGATTACACCTTCCACATGGGCGTCACTCGCTTCGACGCGGGAACTGCGGCTGCGCTGAAAGCCATCGTCGCCGAGGAAGGAATCACTTCATTCAAGGTGTTTCTCGCCTACAAAGGTGCGTTCGGCATTGAGGATGCGGAACTCTATCAAACACTATCTCTCGCCAAAGAACTCGGCGTGGTGGTCACCGCGCATTGCGAAAATGCAGATCTCGTTTCCGAAACCCAGAAGAAACTCGTGGCCGAGGGCAAGACCGGACCCGAGTGGCACGAGCCGTCGCGACCGATCAGCGTGGAGGCGGAAGGTTGCCACCATTTGATGACCTTCGCCGAACTAACGGGCGCGGAGGTTTACGTCGTCCACACCAGTTGCATTCCTGCGGTGGAAGCGATCGTCGCGGCCCGCAAACGCGGGGTTAAAGTGTGGATCGAGACGGTCGCACCGTATCTAACGTTGGATCGCAGTTATGCCGAGTTGCCAAATTTCGAGGGCGCTAAATATATCATGAGTCCGCCGATCCGAAGCAAGGAGCACGGCGATTTCCTGTGGCAATGCCTAGCTGATGGCACCATCAACACGGTGGGCACCGACCACGCGCCGTTTGATTTCGCCACCCAGAAGCACATGGGCCACCCGGATGCTAACAAGTGCGTGGATGCGAGTCTGAATCCCACCGGCAAGGCCGGAAACTTCACGCTCATTCCTAACGGCATCCCGAGCGTGGAGGAACGGGTGAAACTTTTATACACCGAAGGCGTCTGCCAAGGCCGGATCGATCTCCAAACTCTCGTCCGCTGCGCGAGCACCCAAGCCGCGAAAATCTTCGGACTCTATCCGCGCAAGGGCACCCTCGCGGTCGGCAGCGATGCCGACATCGTGGTCTGGGATCCGCAGTGGAGCGGCAAAATTTCGGCCGCCACTCACTCGATGGCCACCGACTACTCCGCCTTCGAAGGCCGTGCAATCCAAGGTCGCGCCGAACTGGTGACCGTGCGCGGCAAGGTGATGGTCCGCGACGGCGCATGGTGCGGAGAAACCGGCTGGGGAAATTTCCTGCGCCGCCAACCTAAGTCCTAACAACCTCCCACCATGCCCCAGCTTCCTCCGTTCGACTACACGCCGAAACCCTACGACGGCCCATCTCCCGAGGAAATTCTCGCGCTGCGCAAGGAATTCGTGAACCCGGCGATTTTCCATTACTACAAGCAGCCGATCGCGATTGTCGAAGGAAAGGCGCAATACTTATTTGATGAAACCGGCAGACGTTATCTCGACGGCTTCGGCGGCATCGTCACGGTGAGTGTCGGCCATTGTCATCCAGAAGTGTTAGCTGCGGCGACGCTTCAGAATGAGACGATCAACCACACCACCACGATCTATCTGAATCCCGGCATCGCGCTTTATGCCAAGGAACTCGCCGCGAAAATGCCGGGCGATCTTAAAGTTTGTTATTTCGTAAACTCAGGCTCCGAGGCCAATGACCTCGCCGTGTTGATGGCCCGCGCTTATACCCAGAACTATGATGTCATCGCCCTGCGCAATGCCTATCATGGCGGCAGCCCGAGTGCGATGGCTCTAACGTCTCATCACACTTGGAAATACAATGTTCCTCATTCGCATGGAGTTCATCACGCGATGATGCCGGACAGTTATCGCGGCCCGTTCGGGCTGGATGACCCAGATGCTGGGAGAAAGTATGCAGCCGATGTCGGTGAAACTGTCCGCTATGCCACCTCGGGAAAGATTGCGGCTTTCATCGCCGAGTCGATTCAAGGTGTGGGCGGCAGCGTAGTTTTCCCTGACGGTTATCTAAAAGAAGCTTACGCCCAAGCTCGTTCGTTTGGCGGACTCTGCATCGCGGATGAAGTGCAAGCTGGCTTTGGTAGGACAGGCACTCACTTCTGGGGATTTGAAACTCAGGACGCTCTCCCCGACATCGTCACCATGGCCAAGGGCATTGGCAACGGCTGTCCGTTAGCCGCCGTCGTTACCACGCCGGAGATCGCGCAAGTGCTTGCCAGCCGCATCCATTTCAACACCTTCGGCGGCAATCCGGTCTCTATGGCACAAGGCCGCGCGGTCTTGCGAGTTATAGAAAAGGAAGGTCTCCAACAGAACTCGCTGGAAATCGGTGCTTATCTAACCGCTGGCTTCAATAAGCTCGCAGACAAACATTCGATCATCGGCGAAGTTCGTGGCAAGGGGCTAATGTTAGGCGTGGAACTGGTGAAGGACCGCTCCACCAAGGCTCCGGCAAAGGACGAATGCGCCGCTGCGTTTGAGAAGTGCAAAGACCTCGGTCTGCTCATCGGCAAGGGCGGGCTATTCGGTAACACTCTCCGCATCAAACCGCCGATGTGCATTCATCGGGAGGACGCGGATTTCATGCTCGAAGTCATCAACGAAGCATTGGCTGGGGTTTGAATGTGGCGGCGGTTTTTAACCGCATCGCCTCTGATAGAGGTTAGGCATGGTGGTTGAAACCGCCGCCACGGTGACTCACGCTTCCACCTGTTTCACCTGCATCTCCGGCTTCCAATTCCGATGGATCCACACGCTTTGCACCAGGCCTAGCAGGAACATGCAAATCACCACGAAGGTTCCCGAATAGCTGATCAGTGGCAGCGGGATGCCGGTGATCGGCATGATCAAGACGCACATCCCGATGCTTTCGAAGACGTGCGCGAAAAATAATGCGACAACGAGACATGCTAACAGCCGCCCCGTCACATCCCGGCTATAAAACGCGATGAACAGCCCTTGGATCAGCAGCAGCGCAAAGCCGGTGAGAAGCAACAAGCTGCCCCGGAAGCCGAGTTCCTCCGCGATCACCGCGAAGATGTAGTCGTTATGGGCGGTTTCTCGCGGGATGAATCCCTTCTCGTGAAGCGAGTCCTTCGACTTGGAATTCCAGCCGATGCCTTTCCAGCCCGCTTTGCCGACCGCCATCGAGACATTGTGCGGCGCATAGGCGTCGCCGCTGATATCGACCTCGCGGTTGTTTAACATCCGCAGCCAGACGTCGATCCGCTCGGGACCCCGCTTGGAGACTAACGGGAGTGCGACGAAATAGAGCAATGGGATGATGCCAGCCCCGAAAAAGGCCATGCATGTTAGATAACGAAATGGAATGCCGCCGATGAGCAACGCGACGATCGACACCGGAACCCAAACCAGCGCCGAACCCATATCGCCCATTTTCATGACCATCAGGAAGGGCACCGCCGCGACCACGCCGATGATGCCGATGCGGACGAACGGCGCGGCGAACCAGCGGTGCAATTTTGGTAAATCCTGGACCAGCCACGCGATTAACAGGATCCCGGCGGTGATCCCGAGTTGTGCCGGTTGGAAGCTAAGCCCGCCGAGTCGCAACTGGTGGACATCGTCATTCTGCTGCATCGCCACCAGCATCAGGCCCATGCTCACCCCATAGAATGGGATCCCTAACCAGCGGATCCACCGGTAATCGACGAATGCCGCCACGAAATAAGCCACGCTGCCTATCAAAATGAAGGTCTTCTGTTTGGAGGCGAAATAAGCGCCCGCGCTGCCGAATTGGGCAAGGTTATCGCGGGTGATCGAGACATGGCGCGCCGCGCTTTCGATCATGAACACGCCGAAGATCAGCAGCCCGTACATCACCAGCACGAGCACCCAATTCATCCCCAAGATTTTCCTTAAAAACGGCGTCATGACAGACTCGCGGGCGACCATACGCCCCCGGCCTGCCATGGCAAGGCGGGTGTGAATAATCGTATTGTGACATCCTTTACTGGTGCCTGCGTGAGC
>JAYVEJ010000117.1:0-2276 GCA_043748885.1 Luteolibacter sp.
GAAAATACTCCTGTTTCCAACCCAGTCGAAACCCAACCCCAAGCCGCTCGGAGCGCCCGAAAAAAGCGATAACCAAGAGTTCCGACCCCCAATCATAAAACCCCATGAAAATCCTAAACCTCTGCAACTCCCTTCGCGTTGCTCTCACCCACTCAACCCTCGCTTTAGCGATGGGTCTCGCAGTCAGCAGCGCTCTAGCAGCTCCGGCCAATGACAACTTCGTCGATGCGATCACTCTGCCTGGCATCGCTGGCGTTCAGACTGGCACTGATAACAACGGGGCAACCTTGGAGGTTAGCGAACCCGATCCTGGTGCTATCAACACCGTCTGGTTCAAATGGACCAGCCCTTCTGGCGGCGATTTCACCTTCAAAACCGATGGGTCAACGAACACCAGTGCTGGCGAATGGGATTCGATCATTGGCATCTACACGGGAACTACTGTCAGCACGCTCACGGCACTCCCTGGCACACCTAGAGATACTGGTGACAAAGAAACCATGACCGTGGCCGTGACCGCAGGCACTACCTATTACATCCAGTTAGCTGGATTCAATGCTGAACAAGCCACCAACATTAAGCTCACTTGGAGCTTCGTGGGACCTGCGAATATCTTGACCTTCGGACCCGGTGCGTCAGTCGGCACACTTTTAGCCAACGCCGCCTCTATCAGCTGGAACTTACCTACAGGAACCAATAAGGCGACTCTCCAGCCGACTTTCACGCTGTCCGCTGGGGCCACCGTCACCATTGGTGGCAGCCCGGTTGTTTCTGGCGACATGGTCGACCTCACCAACCCAGTTGATTTTGTGGTCACCGCTGCGGGTGCCTCACCCATTGTAAATACCTACACAGTGACGGTCAATCTAGTCGCATCCACCGGGATCATCAATGTGAGCTACGAGGCAGGCAGCATCCCTGCCGCTTCCTCGCTGGTGGGTCCAGCAGGCGGCTCAGGTCAAACGTGGAATCAGCCCACTACCACTTCAGGCAGTGGGCTGCTTGATTCTGTTGGGACAGCAACTAGCGTCGGCTGGTCCAACACCAACATGGACGGCATTGATAACTGGGGCAATCCCGCCCTCACCATGCTGACGAGCGGCATGCGTAATTTCGCTAGAGATGGAACTTTCCGCTCCCAACAATTTGTGATTAATGGCCTCACCGTCGGTGCTTATTATAATGTCTGGATCGCCTCTCAGCAGCCCAATGGAGAAAAGGCCAAGGGCGACTGGTCCACCCCCAACACGACGAGCACCGTAGGAAGCCAGCCTATTGACGCAACCATCGCCCAAAACACCTCCACTTGGGAGGCTGGAAACAACTATGTTTACTTCGACCATGTGTTGGTGGACAGCTTGGGTAAGATCGTCCTTAACGGAATCGCTGCCCCTGAGTATCGCCTGCCGGTGAACGGCTTTCAAATCGTGCCGACGACGGCTCCCGGCAATGATTACAGCAACTGGGCTTCGAGCTATTTACCCTCCGATGTTTCAGTCTCCACCGCCGACTTTGATGGCGACGGACAGACCAACCGCCAAGAATATGCCTTTGGCCTGAATCCCACCAGCGGCTCGTCGGTGAATCCGATCACGGTGCCGCTCAATAAGAGTGCTGGCACGTTCAGTTATACTCGCCGGGATCAAGCGCTGACCGGCCTAACCTACACGGTGTGGACCTCCACGGATCTCGCAACGTGGACAGTGGATGCAGGTGCAGTCCAGACACCGGGTGCTCCTGCTGCTAACGTCGAGACGGTGGCAGTCACACTCAGTGGTGCGTTGCTAACATCTCCACAACGATTCGTCCGCATGAAGGCGGAGTGACCTCGCCGAGAGCTATAGAGATATACATTCACCACTTAGAAGCGCCCGGGGATATGGCTCACCAGCCACCCCGGGCGCAATGGTGACTAGGCTGCTTCGTCCCTCAGTGTTCCCAAAAAAAATCCATTTGGTCCTACCGTCCCCCGGCTTCACCGCCTACCTATCTGCGACGTTTCAGGGTTAAGTGGAAATTTCCATCCAGCACTTCACCCGACTTCATTTTCTAGATTAAAACTCCCGATGAGAATTCCTAATATGATACAGCCCATCAAAGCAGCCCTCAGATTGATTGCCGTCGCAGTGATGGCCAGCGCCGGACTCGTCCCGCAGGCGCGGGCGCTCACTTACGACTTTAATAATGCCACGCTGCAAGGGTGGAACAACCGGGTATGGAATGGCAGCACCTAGACCGACCTCGCACCTAACGCCACCACCTATGCGGGCACCCTG
>JAYVEJ010000118.1:0-2272 GCA_043748885.1 Luteolibacter sp.
CCGCGATCCATTTTCGAAGGCAAGCTGCTAACCGACCCGATGAACGCCCGCTCCCACCGCCGCTGCGGTTGCTTGACGCTCTGCACGCTGCGACTCAACTCCGCGATATGCGCCGTTGGTCGCACCAAACGGTCCGCGCGAGTGATGCGAACTAGATGATCACGCGGACGGAGTGAGATTAGTAAGTTAGGCCAAAGCAGGAGTTGGTAAACCTTTAGTCATGCCCACGCGTTCGCAAATGGTTAGTGCGGCCTCTGCCTGATTGAGAGTGTAGATATGTAAACCGGCGACATCGTGATGCAGGAGATCTGCACATTGGGCGGCTGCATGGTGAATGCCGGCTTGGCGGATGGTTTCAGGACTGGATCCCGCACGCTGGAAGGCGCGGACTAACGTCGCCGGAATCCTTGCGCCCCCAGCCAATTCCGCAAGCCGCTTCATCGCGGCGTGGCTGGTGACCGGCATGATTCCGGCGATGATCGGCACACCGATGCCCGCGAGTTCGCAACGGTCCCGGAAGTCATGGAAATCATGATTGTCGAAAAACAATTGCGTGCAGATATAGTCAGCTCCCGCGTCGATCTTGGCTTTTAGATAATCCATTTCCAACATCCGGTTAGGAGTGGAGGGGTGGCCCTCAGGAAATCCCGCCACGCCGATGCCAAACCCGCGGGGATCATGGTGGCGGTTGAATTCACGGATGAATTTCACCAGATCCGCCGCTTGTGGGAAGTCCCCAGAGCCGCACAAGCCGTTTCTGGGAGGATCGCCGCGGAGCGCTAAAATATTCGCGACCCCCGCCGCTGCGTAGCGGGTGAGGATGCCGCGGATCTCGCCTCGGGTGTGGCCGACACACGTTAGATGGGGGATCGGTCTCCGCGCACCCAGCCGCGTGACAAGGTCCAGCGTGAGGTCTCTCGTCCCGCCACCGGCACCGTAAGTGATGCTTACGAAGTCAGGCTCCAGTTGCTCTAACAAGCTAATTTGCGCCATCAGCTTATCGCGGTCAGGCGGAGATTTGGGCGGGTAAAACTCGAAGGACAACGTCGGCCTACCGGAGGCGAGGAGAGTGGAGATATGCACTGGGTTAGCGGATGTTAGCGGTGTTCCTTGCGCGCAAGGTCTTCGCGCAGGTGACCATGTGAGCCAATGCCGTGCGGACCTCTGGCCAGCCCCGCGTTTTCAGGCCGCAGTCGGGATTGACCCACAGGTTTTCCGCTGGAATGAGGGCTTCTGCCTTGCTCATCAGGTTTGCCATTTCCTCGACGCTGGGGACGCGCGGCGAGTGGATGTCATAGACTCCGGGGCCGATTTCATTCGGATAGTTGAAGTCCACAAACGCGTCCAGCAGTTCCATGTTAGAGCGCGAGGTTTCGATGGTGATCACATCCGCATCCAGCGCGGCGATGGAGCTGATGATGTCATTAAACTCGGAATAACACATGTGGGTGTGGATCTGCGTCTCATCCTTCACGCCGCTGGCGCAGAGGCGGAACGCGTCCACCGCCCAGGCGAGATACTTCTGCCAATCCGCGCGCCGCAGCGGCAGGCCTTCGCGGATTGCTGGCTCGTCGATCTGGATGGCGGCGATGCCGATGGCTTCGAGATCCACGGCCTCATCCCGGATGGCGAGCGCGATCTGGCGGGTGGTGGTTTCACGCGGCTGATCGTTTCTAACGAACGACCATTGCAGGATGGTGACGGGGCCGGTGAGCATGCCCTTCAGCGGTCTGGCAGTTAGGGATTTGGCGAAGCCGGACCAGTAAGTCGTGATCGGCTGCGGGCGCGAAACATCGCCAAAGATCACCGGCGGCTTCACGCAGCGGGTGCCGTAGCTCTGGACCCAGCCATTCGCCGTGAAGGTGAATCCGTCTAACTGCTCGCCGAAATACTCGACCATGTCATTGCGCTCGAACTCGCCATGGACCGGCATGTCGATGCCGATCTCGTCCTGAAACGCCACGCAGCGGCGGGTTTCCTCCTTGATGAAGGCGACGTAGGCCACATGCGGCAGGCTGCCGTTTTTCCACCTCGCTCTAGCAGATCTGACTTCGGCCGTCTGGGGAAACGAGCCGATGGTGGTCGTCGGGAAAAGCGGCAGTTTGAGCTTCTCGCGCTGGAGTCGCTGGCGCAGCGGGAAAGGCGAGTTCCGATCCGAGTCAGCGGCAGTGACTGCCGCGAGCCGTGCTTGGACGGCGGGGTTGTGAATCCGCAAGCTGTCACGGCGGCTGGCGTGGGCGGCGCTGTTTGCCGCGAGCGCGGATGAGGCTGC
>JAYVEJ010000119.1:0-2270 GCA_043748885.1 Luteolibacter sp.
CCCATCTCTAAGCCACTAAGTCCACCGATAGTTGCTTGTCACCGGATCAATGGCAGATCCCTACTAACAATCAGCCAGCTTTACCATTTCCCGCTTCCCAAACTAACAGCTCCTGCCAGCTTGCATTAAAGGTCGGAGAAAGTCCGTTCCATGGTCTCGACTCCACGCTCGCCAACCCGATGCCCGCCACTCACGTGGCGCTCCAAGTAGAACAACACATCCTCCTCCTGCGTGGGCAAAAAGTGATGCTCGATTTCCACTTGGCAGAACTCTATGCCGTCGAGACCCGTGCTCTGCAACAAGCCGTCCGCCGCAACCCAGATCGCTTTCCGGCGGACTTCATGTTCGAGCGGAACGCCGAGGAAGCCAAAAACTTGAGATCACAAAATGTAATCTCAAGTTCTTACGATGGATCCCGCCACGGTTATTTGGCCTTCACCGAGCAAGGCGTTGCCATGCTATCCAGCGTCCTGCGCGGTGGCCGTGCCGTGCAGGTGGATATCGCCATCATGCAGGACTTTGTCCGCCTCCGCGAGATGCTCGGCACCAACGCCGACCTCGCCCGCAAGCTCAAGGCCCCCCCTCAAAACCTCCCGGGAAATGGGATTCCATGCCATCCCGCCCCCGAAATCCCCGAAAGCCTTCAAAGCCAAACTCCCCCAAACCTCGCGAAGGCGGTGCTTGATCTTCTCTCAGCCTTTATGCTTCAGCTTTCATCCCATCTCTTCCCGGCTATCTCCGCCCCCTTCCTTCCGGCATTCGGATTGAAAGCCCGCCCATCTGGAACTAACCTCCCGGCAATCCCATCGGAAAAAGACTAACTTCCTCGAACCATCATGAGCACATCCATCGAACTCCCGGATCCGCTTTTCGCCGAGATCGACGGCTACGCGAATCGAGTCGCTGCATCCCCGGTCACGGTCATCCGTCAGGCATGGGACGAATTCCGGCGTCATCATCCGCAAGGCTTGGATTCCGCCCCGCTCCAAAAGCCCGGCTCCGATGAACTTCTAGCCATGGTGCGTTCTCTCAGAGGTTCCCTCACGATACTCCATGACGTGCCTGACCAAACTTTGATCACCCAAACCCGGATGGAGAAATTTGGCCCGCTCTGACTCGCTGTGGTTGGATTCGGATATCATCCTCGACTGGCTGGCGACCCGACAACCTTGGGATGCGGCAGCCACCGAAATCATCGAGCGGGCCATTCTGGGAGAATGGGTGCTTGGGTTCTCGCCACTCACTTTGGCGAACGTTCACTACATCCGCCACGGCCATCGCCGCCATCCAAACCCTGACGAATACGGGCACCATCGCCACGATGGATTCCAGCCATGTGATGCAAGCACTCGCCAGCGGTCACAGCGACTTCGAGGATGAAATTCAGATCGCCTGCGGCAGCGCGGTCACCGGACTCACCGCCATTATCACCCGGAATCTATCGGACTACTCCCACAGCCCCGTTCCCGCGGTGACCGCCCAAGCTTGGCTTGAGCAACACCCCGCGGCATCGCAGGAATGAACCCTACTCCACCGACAAGGACGACACCCTCCACAGCCCGTGCCCAATCTGGTGGCCAGCGCCCCCAGCCCGAACCGGTCACCCGCATCCTGCGCGCACCCTGCAACTCCAAGCCGGAAACATCCCAATTGTGGGTGCGACTCCCACCAGCACCGCGCGCCTGCTCCTTCCCACGTCCGTGCGAATGCCATCGGGAGTCCATGCGACCTCAACCCAAAGTCCATGAGTCTCCGCCCGAAGCCGGCGCGCCGACGATCCAAAGTGCGTGCGATCCCGATCCAAAGTAAGTTCACCCACTTCTGCAGCGCTCCGGGACCGACCTCGAGTCCGTGCGACAACGTCCGAAAGTAGGTGCGAACACCACCCGAAGTCCATCCAAGCTCGATCCAAAGTCCGGGCGATTCAGCCGAAACGCCATTGTTACCGACTCAATGTGTGTTAGTTGCGTAAATATACTCGACCGGGCGATTTGCGGCTTCCCAAACTAACCGTTCCTGCCAGCTTCTATCAAGGATCGGAGAAAAGCCATTTCATCCATCCGCACCAACCCCCAAAAAAACCACCACCCGTCATGGACGACCGCAACATCCGCCGCTTCGAGCGCGCCACCCGTGTCCAATCCTTCGGCCGCGACAATGCCGAGGACATCGCCCCATAAGCGCTAACTTAAGGATTGCTATCGGAGTGAATCCGGGGTTTGTTCTTACGCAAGATGGCCGAAGAAAATCTTACAGACGAGAATTGGGCT
>JAYVEJ010000120.1:0-2269 GCA_043748885.1 Luteolibacter sp.
GCGAATTCGCGGTCGCTCTCGATGGCGATGACCCGTGCGTGCGGCAGTCGCTTGGCGGCGTAACACTTGAATTCCACGCCTTTTTTGAAATCTACCAGATAGAATTCCACCTGCTCGGGACTGCACCACAGCGCGAGGTTGGTGATGATGACGTGAAACAACGTGGACTTGCCGGAGCCGGTTTTCCCCGCGACCAGCGCGTGCTGGCGAGTCCCCTTGCCGATCGCTAACATCTGGAGCTTCTTTGCGCCGGTGCGGCCGATCGGCACGCGCAACTCGTCGGTGGTGTCGGATTGCCAGATTTCATCCGCAGCCGGCGCGATGTGGGCGAAGGGCACTTGCACGCGGTTAGAGTCGATGCTCGCCTTGCCGATGCGATGCACCAACGTGATCGAATCTTCATGCCTCGGCGGCGGATCAAAAACCACCTCGTCGGCACCGGGCAGTGCGCCTGCTAGATGGAAGACGCCGTCGCGCAAAGTCACCTTCATGCAAGCGCGCCGGAGTTCATCATCGAGCGCGGCGTCCGGCGGCGGCTGCCGCAGATCGCGCTGGATTAACAAATGCACGCCGCAGCGCGCACCGCTGGAGGCGATGGAAAGCAGCCGCTTGCACGACGTTTCACTGAAGCCGGAGGGAAATCCGGCGATGACGAGAAAGCGGTATTTCTCGGCGATGGTGCCAGCTTGTTCGTTGTATTCGGTGATGGTCGCAAACTCGTTGCGGAGATACATTTGGATGACTTTTTCGATGTGCTCATTCAGCTCTGCTAGACGTTCCTCGATCTGCGTGCTCTGGGTCCAGATGCGGTGATTGATCAGCGTTTCCTCGTAGTCGGCGAGATGCATCAAGCCGGCGAAGTCCTTGCCCAAGCCGACGGGATCGATAAAAACGAACGACGCGCGGCCCGGCGGATGGGAGGCTAACAGGCGCAACGCGATAGAATTGAGCGCAAGGGTCGCGGCCCCGCCGCCGGTGCCATCGCTCTCGATCATGATGGAGCCTTGGTCGGGAAATCCTAACGAAAAGGGCACGTCGAGTTTCTCATTACCCGGAAGTGCGAGCTGTGGATCGTGCGGCAAGCCGCCGGCGAGTTTCGCGGTATCCACTTCGACCCGCCCGATGCGGACGGATGCCGGAGCCTCGTCGGGCGGCGTCCAGTGGTTACAAACTTCCGTCGTCCATGCTGGGAAACGGGCGAGCGAGCATGTCTCTAACTCGACAAGCGACTGATAGAGCGGCAGCACTTCGCTGTGCCACGGGACAGTTAGTGAGTCGATCTCGCCATCGACTGCGGCATCGACCACGGCATTGGCTTGTGCCCGCGTCGTTTCCGTGAGGACCGTGCGCTGGTCGGCTTCCGCGTGGACCCACTCGAGCGCTTGCTCGTGCTCGGCATCGACTCTCGCGAGTTTCCGGCGGTGGAGTTTTTCCAAAATCATGGGCAGCCGGGCGAGTTGGCGTTCGAGTTTTTTCTGGCCCTCGCTCATGCGGGATTTCCAATCACTGTCCGATTCGCGGAACGTCTCGCCGAGGCTCTGGCCCTCCACGGCGTGCTCGTTCTGGATCTCCGCATCCATCGCTGCTAGACGCGCGGCGGATTCCTTTTCGGCGGCAGCTTCTAAGAGTCGCGCCGCTGCTAGAGATTCTGAAGCGCGGCGGACGGTGGGCATCGAAAGCATCAGGCCACTTCCCCAGATTCCTAGCAGGACTCCTTCAGCAATGAGAAACGACGGCAGGACCGGCCCGATCCCAGTGCTTCCGGGACGAAATCCCAGCCAGAGATATACTCCAGCGACGATCAAGAACAGCAGCCACAGCGGGACATAGCAGAAGAATTTCGCGAGCGGTAAATGACGAGCCGCCTCGGTGGCTGCGCTCGCATTTCCTAACTGTTCGAGCAATGCCCCGCGCAATTTTTCCGGGGTGCCGGTGAGATCGACGTCTGTTGTTAGCACATGTTTGCCGTTGAAACGGTTCGCTAGCAACGGCTGATAGGAGCGCAAGGCTTTGAGCACAGCGCTGCGCAGATCGCGGCGGACTTTGCGGTCGGCGGCAAGCTGGGTTTGGAACGACTGATGGGCTTGTTTCGCCTCGGCCAACTCTTGTTGCCGGACTTGGCGGTTGCGCATGATCGAGCCTTGCACTTGGCCGATCCGGCGATCCTTCACACCTTGCACTCGGTTCGCCAGCGCCACGCGGCTATGGTGATATGCTTGATGGATTTTCTCGCCACGCGCAGCCATCACGGCCTGCGCTTCGTCGATGG
>JAYVEJ010000121.1:0-2268 GCA_043748885.1 Luteolibacter sp.
CCGTCGCCGCGATCATGACGACCCATGGCGATGTCGCGCTCGGTGAGCAACTGTTTACCCGCCAAAGCTGCACCACCTGCCACGCCACCAGCCTCGATCAAGTGCAAAAAGGCCCCTACCTTGGCACCATCGCCCAGACCTACACCCGCGCCGATCTAGCGGGAAATATTCTCGATCCCGGGAAAACCATCGCTCAGGGATTCGCCACCGAGATGTTCACCCTCAAGGACGGCAGCAGCCAAATGGGCTTCGTTACTTTTGAAAGCAGCGATCAAGTAAAGGTCCGCAACATCGCCGGCCAAGAGTCCACTTGGAAAACTAGCAACATCACCAAGCGTGACAAAGTGCCAGTTTCTCTGATGCCGCCGGGGCTTGTTAGCACCCTCACCGTCCGCGAGTTCGCCAGCTTATTAGACTACCTGCAATCGCTGTCCAAGAAGTGACTGAACGGGACTGCGCGAAGCTTTGCTCGCGCCGTCGGTGGCTTCGGCTCTGCCGGATGGGGTGCGGAGCTCTTGCTCTTCTCTCTGACTGAGAGCTCCGCGCCGCATGGAGCAGAGCTTCCATCCCCCAGGCGGCAGCAGAGCGTGCCGCACTCCGTCTCACTTGTCCGGAGCTGGCGCGATCGTCCCGGTTGGTGCGGCGGGCGCGGGTTTCACCACCGCGCGGTGCGCCTTGACTGCTTCGATTAGATTTCCGCGGGTCTCTTTCTGATAGCGGACGGCCAGCCCGGCGAAGAACGCGGCGGCTGCTAGAATGAAGAATAACAGCATCGCCCCGAAGCCAGAGCCGCTAGACGCCGGGGCCGGAGTGTAAGCCGTGCGCTGCGGAAGTTGTTTCACCGGCGACAGTTCCGGCTCGCGCAGGATCGGCGATGACTCACTCGGACGCTCGCGGGCCAGTGCTTCGCGTTCTTCATCAGAGAGCATGAAATCAAATGACACATCGCCGATTTTCACGGTCGCCCCACTGCGCAGCGCGATGACTTCGTGGCGCACGCCGTCGAGCTTGATGCCATTGGTCGAGCCGACGTCGCGCAACTCGTAGCCGCCCTCGATCCGCCGCATTTCCGCATGATGGACGGAGACCGAGCCGGACTCGATGGCGATGTCGTTTTCGCTGCCGCGCCCCATGCTGACGACTTCGCGGTCGAGTTGGAAACGGTAAGGCTGGGCATTTTTCTCAGGGACGGTGATCGTGACGCGTGGCATGGCTTTAAAACGCAGGGGTTCGGCGGTTTCTAGCGTAAAACTGAAGCGGAATGCACGAAATTTTCTTCGCAGCACTACCCGGTCGCTTTCATCAGCGGTTGTGCGGGGAGTGGGAAGATGCCTTATTTCGAGATCGTGTCTGCCCAAGTCAGGATACATCGCAGCGTGAGTGAGTGCCGCGCGAGATCGGGGGGGGAAATCTCTGATGACAAAGTCACCGGTGCCGGACGGTGGGATCGCGGCGATCCATCTTGAAGACAGGCAACGGCTCGCGGCGGATTTTTCATTGATGCCAGCGACTTTCGCAGTGAGCTGCTAGTTCAACGAACTGACTCCGTCATTCCAACCCAGTGCCACAAGCCGGGATCGAGTTCGGCACGGGCGGCGGCGGCTAGGGCGTTTCCATCCGTGCCGTGATGGAGGACCGAGAAAACCGTGGAGCCGGAGCCGCTCATCAAGGCGGCTGCGGTTTCCCTGCGGCCCAGCAACCATTGCTTGAGTTCTGCGAGGAAGCGGTGCTTTTCAAAAACGGGACGCTCCAGATCATTCACCAGCGAAATTCCCTGAAGCTCTTGTGTCTCATAATGGACTCCCCGAAGACCCAACGATTGTTTCCATCTACCGTAAGCATCAGGTGTTTCAACGCCGAAGGATGGCTTCAGGAGGAGAACGGAAAGCGCGGGCGGGGAGGGGACCGATTCAATTTTCTCGCCGTGTCGGGTGCAGCGGGCAGCTCCGGTGATAAGGAAAAACGGAATATCCGAGCCCAGTGAGGCCGCGAGATTGTGCAATGTTTCCACGCCGAGCGGGTGGTCATGGAGCCGGTTCAGGCCCAGCAAAGTCATGGCAGCATCGCTGCTTCCGCCGCCAAGGCCGGCACCGTGAGGAATGACTTTCTTGAGTGAAATCGCGCATTTGCAACAAATTCCGGCGGCGGCTTCGAAGGCTTTTGCCGCTTTGACGACGAGGTTTCCGTCATCGCCGGGCACGCTCGGATCGTCGCATTTGAACCAGAAATCGTCGGCCTCGGTGAATTCAAGTTCATCGGCCAAACCCG
>JAYVEJ010000122.1:0-2264 GCA_043748885.1 Luteolibacter sp.
TCGCGCAGATCGTCCCCGACCTTAAATCGCTGCCCGCAGGAAGGGCAGCGGATCAGCAATAGCAAGTCGTCGGGGTTCGGTAGGGACATGGAATGGGAGAAATCTTGGGTGAAACCTAGGCGATTGCAACTCCAAGCATCGGGCCGCTCTAACACTGCGGCGTTACTGATTTCCCCCCCCGCCTCAAAAATTAGTTTAGAAACATTAACAATTGACGTTTCCTGACTGAAACCCTAACCAAGCAGCGAACCCAATCACGCCGATGATGAAGCCACTCTGTCTCAGCCCGTTTCCGACTCGCCGCGCCGACGCTGAGTCAGCCTTGCACCTGATGGAGCGGGAGGGCTTCGTGGACGAGGCCGTGGTGACCGCGCTTGTTAGAGAGAGCCACCTCGGTCGCAGCATCGCCTATCCGGACGATCTCGCCCTCGCTGCGGACGACTTGGATTTCGCGGGATGGAGCCTTGCGAAAACCCTGCCAACCCGCTCCGCCGAAGTGCCACCGCAGGTGATCGATGCCATTGTGCGCCGCGCCACCTCGCGGCAAGTCAGCCGCGAGCTGCGGCGCGATTCACGCCGCCCGAGGAATCACCGCCTATGGCGGGTCGGGTTAGCCATCTCGCTGATCGCGGCGGTGATTGTGCTGTTTGCCGCCCGCCCTGAGACGTTTTTCCAAACACGCCTTTCCTCGGGGAAATCGACCCCCACCCAGCCAGCTCCTCTCAACCAGCCCAGTGGGCGATGATTGACGCAGACGGACTCGCCACGCAGTCTTTCCCCGCATGTCGCGCGCTGGATTAATTCTTAAAATTACCTGCCACGACCAACCGGGCATCGTGGCAAAAATCGCCAGCTACGTCGCGGGTCATCGCGGCAACCTCGTCGAGTTCGCCCAGTTTTCCGACAAGCTCGGCGGAAAATTTTTCGCCCGCTTGGAAATCGAGACCCTGGATTTGGATGTGGACGCGCAGGATTTCATCGCCGGTTTCGGCACGCTGGGGCGATCATTGCAAGCAACCTGGCATTTCCGCAGGCTGCCCTATCGAATGAAAACCGCCGTGCTCGTCACCAAGACCGACCACTGCCTGAACGAAATCCTCTGGCGCACCGAGCTTGATGAACTGCCTCTCGAAATCACCTCGATCATCGGCAATCGCGACGACTGCCGCGCCACCGCCGGGCGGGCGGACATTCCATTTCATGAAGTCCAGATGGACGGCGAAAACCGTGCAAGCGGCTTCGCGAAAATCCGCCGGTTGATCGAGGAGCAGGACGTCGAACTGATCGTTCTCGCCCGTTTCATGCAGATCTTGCCAGATGGTTTCTGCAACGACTTCGCCGGCCGCATCATCAACATCCACCACAGTTTCCTACCCGCTTTCATCGGCGCAAATCCCTACAAACAAGCCTACGAGCGCGGGGTAAAATTGATCGGAGCCACCTGCCATTATGTGACAGCGGACCTCGATGCCGGGCCGATCATCGAGCAGGAAGTGGATCGCGTGCACCACTTCCACACCCCCAACGATCTGGTCCGCTTGGGCCGTCATTGCGAACGAATCGCCCTCGCCAAAGGGATTCGTTTCCACGTCCATGACCGCACGATCATCGACGGCCACCGCGCGATTGTGTTCCCGGATTAAGTGAAACTGGAGGCTTTACAAACCGCGGGGGGGTGAGCATTTTCCCGCCCGTCGAAGGAGAGGTGGTCGAGTGGTCTATGGCACCTGATTCGAAATCAGACGTGGGGTAATACTCACCGTGGGTTCAAATCCCACCCTCTCCGCCATATTTCATCAGAGTTTGCTGGCCTTTCGGATCTAGCGGAAACCCTCGCAGAAAAGAAGCCCTCCCGCACTTCTCTCACCTTTAAAAAAGTTGGGACTCCCGGTCGCAGGGATAAAAAGCCGTCCATTTGAATCAACTCACCCGCCATTGCGGCGTCCGACCTTCCGACGGTCTCTCGAATGGCTCTTGCCGGTGGAGTGCCGATTTCTCTCACTGACTGATAAGCAATGGATGCGCACAGTTGACACCGGAAAATCGTCTCAGGATACTCGGACTACATCCAGAGTTTCATCGACATCCTCACGGCCAGGGTCAATAACCCGACGGTAGTAGCGGCCTTTTACGGCAGATCCGAATGCTCGCCGTCGCCGACTTCGTCGAAGTCAGTCTCCCGGACGCGCTTGCGGTCGCGCTCAAGCTCGACGTGCTTGCGGAGCAACTCGCGGACATTTTCACCGCCGTGGATGGCGGGAATG
>JAYVEJ010000123.1:0-2264 GCA_043748885.1 Luteolibacter sp.
AGATTTGGCACCAGCGACTCGTGCGTTTGTTCCGCATCCCACGGGCAGCCGCCCGCGGCTCGCAGCCGGTGCATGATGGCTCGCAAGCGGGCAAGTTGCTGCCCGCCGTCCGGGCAGTCGATCATTTCCGAGTCAGTCATTTCGAGGAGGGTTTGGCATTAGAGGCTTTTTGCAAAAAGTCCCGCTCGGCAGGAGTGAGGCTTTGAAAACCTTCGCGGGAAATTTTATCCAAAATCACATCCACAGCGGAATCTTGGTCTTTCTCCAAAGATGTGCGCGGTCTCAGCTTGGCCGCCGGAGTTCGGGAAATCGCCCTCGGCTGCACGGTTTCCACCGCCGAGCCATGCCCTAACAATTGCGGAAACCGCATCAAGATGTAGCCGAGGATCGCACCGCCCAAGTGGCCCGCCTCGCCGCCCTCGTTGCCACCCAGTTTGAGCAAAATCGCTCCCACGGAAATCGCCATCAGCGCCATCGCCAGTTGCCGCATGGACAGCTCGATGGGCGGAAACAGCAACATCACCCGCAAATTGGGAGCGATGACCGCCACCCCGATGAAGATCCCGTAAATGCCGGCGGATGCGCCCACCAAATACGCATTGGGCAACAGCCCCAGAAATACCAGCAACGTGAAAAACCCGGCCCCGGCGACTCCGCACAGCAGGTAGAAAATGAGAAATCTCCCCGCTCCCCACCAGCGTTCCAACCAAGGCCCGAAAAAGAAAATTCCAACACAGTTGAACAAGACGTGGCCGACGCTTCCGTGGAGAAATTGAAAGGTGATGAATTCCCAGATTTTCCCTTCAAACACAGCAGACTGAATCGCGAAAATTCCAAAATCCCGGATTGGCCGGTCACCGGCCTCGTTCGCCAAAAACAGATCGAGGAAATAGATTCCCAAATTCAGAATCAGCAGCCATTTGACCACCGGCGTGAGTTGCGCAAAAAGTCCCCCGCCTTCGCGGCGATCGTTGCGGTGATAATCTCGGTCGTTGATACCCATCGGCCCTCCGGTTACCACGCCATCACCCCACCCGCAAGGGCGGGTCAACATTCGCTCGCTGTCCCTACTCAAAAATCTCACTTCTTGAAACAATCCGGCTCAGTGCCGGCGTTCTATGATTGTTGTTGGTGATGAATTTATGGGCGGCCACCGCTCCGCGTCATTGCGCCATTCGCGGCTCGGAACGACGGCGGCCCACCACAGTTAAACGAAGGCGGCGGGATGATCCCGCCGCCTTTTTTGTAGCCCCCAATGAGTCACCTAACGGTCGGACTGAAGCATTGACGATTCCGAGAATCCGGCACCATCGTGGCCCGGCGAGAGGGCTTCCACCGCCACGCTGACTATCCCCAAATGGCTTACGATTTCACGAACCTAACCGGGCCGCCGGGCCTCAGGCAGTGGCTCATTTCCGGAAAATGGAAGAACCCCTTCGACCCGCGGACCTTGGCCCGGGGCGGTGCCTACGCCTCCGAGCGAATGATCCGCCATTTAGTCGTTAGCGAGAGCTCCACCGGGAGTGAAATGGTCGTTTCCGCCGCCATCCACGGCAGCGCGCCGAAGCCCTATCAGACGGAGGTCATCATCGGCCTAGTGAACGGCCAATGGAGCACCGATCCCGATTGTTCGTGCCCGGTGGGTTACTTCTGCAAGCACGCCGCAGCGTTGCTCTCCTTTATTTCGTCCCAGATGGCCAAGGTCAGCGTGAGCGCCGTCCCACAGCTTTCTGCGGAGCTGCGAGCTTGGTTGGTCTCGATCGAAGCGGCAGCCCGGACCAGCACCCCCACCACAGCCGCCACCCTCGCGAAGCCGGAGCATCGGTTCCTCGCCTTTTGCATCGAGCCGCCGCCGTATCAGGACGGGGCCAGCTTGCACTTCGTGATGCGCGTCGGCACCTATCAGAAGGACGGCAGCAGCCGGATTTCCGCGTCGCGGGCAAATGCCGACCCGTCGCGGCCGCCCAAGTACATGACCTCCCAAGACCTGTTGGTGGCGGCCATTTACTACCAGCGCTACCGCAAGATCCAGCCATGGGGCGACATGCCCTTGGAAGGGCTAGGCTGGGAGGAAATTCTAACAGGAGCGTTGGCGACAGGTCACGTTTTCCACAGCCAAGAGTTCCACGATAAAAAAAACTCAGACAACTACCACCAGGTCACGGCAGGGTCGCCGGTGCCTGTTCGTGCAACATGGAAGGTCTTGACCAGCGGCAGCGCCCGACCGGTGCTGGAGTGTGAAAATCCGGACCTCATCATCATTC
>JAYVEJ010000124.1:0-2263 GCA_043748885.1 Luteolibacter sp.
AAGGCATTCGCTATGACCTGCAAGCGGCGCAAGCGATGATCAAAAACTAACAAGGTGTCCGCCAACATGAACATCGCGTCCGGGATGCCGATCACATCCGGCGGCGGCGGGCCAAGCGTCGGCTCGAACTGTCTAACTGCGTCGTAAGAAAGATAGCCGACCATCCCACCAGAAAACTGTGGCAACGCGCCGTGAGTGACCGGCTTGTAAGGAGCCATTTCCCGCTCCAGCGCTGCCAGCACGTCGTCCTCAGCGGTGAACGTGCGGACCTTCGATCCATCGCGGATGGTGATTTCCTTTTCCCGCGCTTCGAAAACTAACCGCGGACCGCTGCCGACGATGGACCATCGGCCACCCTTCTCCGTGCTCTCGGCACTCTCCAAGAGGAATGAATGGCGATTATCCCGCAGCTTGAGATAGGCGGACAATGGGGTCTCAAAGTCTGCGGCAAGCTGGGTGTAAACGGGCACGACATTGCCCCGCTTCGCCAGCTCGGCAAAGGCTTCTAACGATGGCTCAACCGGAATGGAACTCACAAGGCGGCGAAGCATGGCGGGGAAACCCGCGAGGGCAAGCCCGGAGGATCAACGTAGTCGAGGACTTCAGTCCGGTATTAGAAACGGAAGAATGGACTGAAGCCCGAGACTATTTTTTCAAGGCACGACCCGTGCGCGGTAGAATCGCTTGGACTCCGGCGAGTGAGAGGTAGCCATTCCCGGCATTGTTGAGGCCGAGGAGGGAAATGCGGACCTTTTTTCCGGCTACGGTTTGGGGTAGATTCCAATTGAAGGAGTCTGCGGCGTGGCGAGTGGCGCTGCGCGGCCCGAAAAGGAATCGCCTTGCTATATCCCCCGTGAGTGGAAATGGCGTGGTTAGACTGCCGCGCGTGAGGATTTGTGAAAGCGGTTCAGGAGGCGGTGAAGCGTTCAAGGGGAGCACATGCGCCCTCGCAGGTCGTTTTCGACGCCCTCGTCGAAAACCTCGTCCTCTCACCCGCGGCGCCCGTCTCCAGTGAGGGGGTCTCATTGGGTCGGTAGATTTTTCGGGACTCGGACGCAGTGCGTCGAACAACTCACAAAGCTCCTATGATGGGAGACACAAGTCTTTGGCGAGGGAGCCAAAGACAACACGCGAGGGCGCGTGTGCTCCCCCAAACTTTCACGCCGTTCTTTCGCTAGAAAAGTTTCCAAAAAAGAATGGGGATGGGGCGAGAGCACTTTCCATTGGCGTTGGTTTGGCTCTACTGGTGATCCTCAGAATTCCGAAGGCAACGACTCCTCCGGCTGCCATAAATCCGATAATTTTTACTATTAGCATGAGCCTGTGTCTATTTGTGGCGAACAGTTTTATTCGTAGGATCTCAAGACGTGATATCCAAGTGAACTCTCCTCAAAGGATTGTTCAGCATTCCTCGATTTGACAAGGGTTTTCTGGGTGGCGGGTGTGTCTATCAGGCTACGCTGTGGCGGCTCTTTGCGAGCGACATGGCAGACCTGATATCACGCGGGGGAGAGGGCGGACTCCGATCCGCTAGGCCAATGAGGTGCCGATGATTTTGAGGAAAACGCGCGTTATGGTTCTCCCATGGGTTTGGCGATTCGGAGATCGCCACTCCTTGGGATTGGCGCGAGAGCGCTGTCGGGGCACATTTTCCTCGCCATTTCTAAACCTTGCCACGGCGGGCCATTTCGCGAGCATGTTCGGATGAATGATTACGAAGGCGAGCCGCCGAGTTCGCGGATCCAGGATATGCCGTCTGACCGGCGACCGCGGGAGAAGTTGGCGGCGCTCGGGCCTGCGGCGTTAGACAATGCCGAGCTGATGGCCTTGTTCATTTCCACCGGGCATAAAGGCCGCAGTGCGATCGACATTGGGCGGGATTTGATCGCGAAATACGGCTCGATCGGGGCGCTCGGTGGTTTGCCGGTTTCCGAGTTGTGCAAGGAAAAGGGTCTCGGACTGGCGAAGGCGTCCAAGCTGGCTGCCGCCTTCGAGCTTGGCACCCGTGTGGCTCGCGAGCAAATGCACGACATCCCGCTGGACACGCCGGAGCTGATCTACGATTTTTTCGGTCCGCAGCTCCGGCATTTGAGCCAAGAGCAGGTGGTGGTCGCGACCCTGAACTCGCGGCTGCGGCACATCGGGACCACGGTGATCTCAGTGGGGACCGTGAGCGAAACCAGCGCCCATCCGCGTGAGATTCTGCGCCCGGTGATCACGCGCGGGGCGTTCGGGTTTGTGCTGGTTCACAATCATCCGTCAG
>JAYVEJ010000125.1:0-6072 GCA_043748885.1 Luteolibacter sp.
TGGCTTCAGATGGTAGTTTCTTCATTTTCATGTTCTGGTATTTCTACAAGGGACTTGAACCCCATTTACAACGTGCCCATGCTGGGCACACACAAGTCGCGGCTGGGCAACCGGCCATAACCTCCTGGATTTCATGATCTTTATCCTCTAAATTGCTGGCCGGTGCCAGCTAGGGAAATGCAACTCATGGGCCTCAAGATGGCCGAACAAATGATGTCTGGGAAGAAGATGGAGGGTAATTGATACTTCGTAGCACCCGCAATCTCACTTCCAGTTGATTCTTCGCCCGCAGCCAGGCAGGCCGCAACAAGGTTGGAGCCTAGGAAATTACCGCCAGTGATCAAGACAGCCGAGAATGGCCTCATGGATGTTTGACGCCGCCTCGTCCTGGGTGGTGCCCTGACTGATGCAACCGGGAATGGAGGTGGCTGGTTTGGCCGGTTTTTGACGAAATCAACGACGCGGCGGCGGAAGGATCAAGGAGCGGCGGACTCCGATTCGCCGTGGCCATGAAGTTTCAATGCGGAGAGGCAAGCCGCAGGTCATTGACGATCCATTGGCTCAGCGATTCGGAGATCGCGGCTCCTTGAATCTGCACTCTAAACAAATCTCACCGCGTGCTTTTTCGAAAGTTTTAAAACATCGCCCGCCGCAGGTGAAGCCGCGGCGTTGGGGTCGGTTAGTTTCTCGCCGTTGAGCTGGACGGAGCCGGTGGTGATGAATTGTTTCTTCAACTCGCCGTTGGATTTTTCCAGGCCGAAGGCGGCTTGGAAGGCGTGGGCGGTGAGGCTGAGGACGGTGAGATCTGCGGGGAGGTCCGCGAGGGAAATTTCTGGGAGATCCGCAGCGGCGAGGTCTTTTTTGGAGAAGCGGGTGTCCCAATCGGCGCGGGCGACGGGGCCGGCTTCGGGGCCGTGGTAGCGGCTGGTGAGTTTCTCGGCGAGGGATTTTTTGGCATCCATCGGGTGGCCGCTGGGATCGCGGGCTTCGCCTAGCAGGAGGAGATAGTAGCGGTCCATCAGTTCGTCAGAGACGCTCATGAGCTTGCCAAACATTTCCTGCGGCGCGTCGCTGACGCCGACATAGTTGCCATAGGATTTTGACATCTTTCTAACGCCGTCGAGACCTTCTAGCAGGGGCATGACCATGACGACTTGGTGGGGCTGGCCTTCTTCTTTTTGGAGGTCGCGACCGACGAGGATGTTGAAGAGTTGGTCGGTGCCGCCGATCTCGACATCGGCGCGGATTTCCACGGAGTCCCAGCCTTGCATGATGGGGTATTGGAGTTCGTGGAGGCGGATTTCCTGACCCGCATCAAGGCGGGTGCGGAAGTCCTCGCGCTGAAGCATCTGTTGGAGAGTGACGCGGGAGTTGAGCTTGAGAATCTCCTCGTAACTCATTTTCCGGAACCAGTCGCCGTTGTAAACAATCTCAGTTTTAGATTTGTCGAGGATCTTGAAGGCTTGGTCGGTGTAGGTGGCGGCATTGACTAACACTTCGTCGCGGGTGATCGGCGGACGGGTGGAAGAACGGCCGGTGGGATCGCCGATGGTGGCGGTGAAGTCGCCTATCAGAAGCACGGCTTGATGGCCAAGAAGCTGGAATTGGCGAAGTTTTTCGAGGGCGACGGTGTGGCCGAGATGGATATCCGGCGCGGTGGGATCGACGCCGAGCTTGATGCGCAACGGACGACCGAGGCGGAGCTTTTCCAGGAGTTCCTTTTCGGATAGAATCTTGGCGGTGCCGGCGGTGAGTTGGACGAGTTGTTGTTCGGGAGACATTTTGGGGAAAAAGCTGAAATAGTGAGAAGCTGAAATGCTGAAATGAAGAGGAAGGAGAAATCGCGAAGCGCTGGCTGAAATTTCAGCGTTTCAGCTTTTTCCCCTCAATATGCAGTTTGAGGATGCGTTTGACTTCGGCGGCGGCGGCGGGGTTATCGGGGACGCTGTGGTTGCTGGGGACGATGAGTTCGGAGGCGACGGGCTGGACGTGTGAGGACCAATAGGGCACGACGCCGTCGCTGCTGTTAGGGGTGTTGCCTTTTCCGCGATCGCCGATGATGGAATGGAAGGTGATGGTGCGCGGCAGCGGCAGCGAGCTGAGGGCGATGTTGGATTTGTCCTTGGGGGAAAGGCTGCTGATGGAGTTCGGCATATCCGGTTTCGCCTGGTCTCCTTTCAATGCGCTGTTCACGCCTTGGATGGTGGCGTCGAGGAGTTCGACCGTTAGTTTTTTAGGCAGCCGGATGAGACGGGAAATCCAGACGGCGACGCGGAAGGTGGCGACGGGGCTGCCTTGGTGCGGGACGGCCATGAAGATCACGCGCTTGGGTTCAGTGAGCGGTTGATAGAGGGTGGCTTCGCGGATGAGTCTGCGGGTGGGTTCGGCGACTTTGAGCTTGCGGATGGGGGTATTGAAAACGGCGTCGTAGAATTTCGTGCCGGGGGCGGTGACGCTGGAGCGGGTGATGAGACCGCCCATGGAGTGGCTGACGATGACCATGTTATCGAGGTTGCGCGGGTCGCCCTTGGTGCGGGCGTAGGCGCAGGCGACGCGCATTTGTTCGCGGAATTTCATGCTGCTGTAGAGCCATGGATTGCCGGTGGGATAGTTGAAGAGCCAGACCTGATAGTGTTGGCGGAACCACGGTTCGGGCGCGAGATCGTTGATGATGTTTTTAAAAGCATCCGGCGACGAGACGAGGCCGTGGACGAAGACGACCGGGATTTTGTTAGGATCGTATGGCTGGAGGAAATAGAGGCCGGTCTCCTCGGAGAAGCGTTCTGGCAGAATGACGTTTTGAATTTTTAGGTCATCCAGATCGCACATCTGCCAGTAGAAGGCATTGGTGGCGGTCCAATCGGCGGCGAGGATTTGTTTGGCTTTTCCGATAGAAACGTCGTCGTTGAGCCAGCGTTTGGTGAATTGCCAAACGGGTAATTTCCCCGAGCGATCAATGGCTAGAGTGGCGGTAATATTATAAGGCAAGCCGCTGGGAAGAAGAAAGGGAGCGCGTTTGACGCCGACGGGGGTGGTCTTTTTCCAACCGATCAGGGGAACCCCCACACCGTCGGTGAGTTGATGATGGGCGACTAACCGGGTGTTCACCTGCGCGGCCGGGAACAGCGCGTCGAGGTTGTCCAAATTCGCCAGTTGTGCATCCGGCGGCGCAATCGAAGTGGCGAGGGTGGCGGCGCGGGAATCCCAGTTTCCCGGGCCACAACGGAGCTGGTCGAAAAGCTTGGCGACAGCGGCATTGTAGAGGGTCCGCGCACCTATCCATTCCGCCGCGCGGGACGGATTTCCGAGGATGAGCCATTGCTCGCGGGCACTTGCAATGAGCGTCGCGGCTGGCTGGCGGGAGGCGAGCGGCACTCTAACACACTGCGGCGGTTGGGGCGCTCCGCAGTGGCAGAGCAGAACCACTAGCAAGAGGGGGATCGTTCGCAGGGTCGCGGAGTTCATGGGGTCATCGGGCCGCTAAGCGAAGCGGTGGCTAGGATGCCTCGTGAAATGGGCCTGCCAAGTCCGGATTGAGAGTGCCACCTCGTTTCATTTTCGTGGAAAATTTTGCGGAAGACTGGCGCGGATGATTTTTCCCTTCCCATATCGGCACTCATCCGTTACCCCTCGCGCCCGCCTGAAATGGTGGTCGTAGTTCAATGGTAGAGCCCCAGATTGTGATTCTGGTTGTTGCGGGTTCGAGTCCCGTCGATCACCCCATCTTTCCCATCGGGATCTCAGTGGAGGTCTGGAAGGGGCAGAAGGAACACTAGTAGAATGACTGATGCAGCCGCTTGAAAGCCGGATTCACTACAAATTTCGCAATTCGCTGCTGTTAGCGGAGGCGCTCACCCATCCCTCACTCGCCTACGAGTCGCAGAAGCCGCATTTCGACAACCAGCGGATGGAGTTTCTCGGAGACGCCGTGCTGCAATTGATCGTCACCGAGGAACTCTTCAAAATGTTCCCGGACTTCACGGAAGGTCGGCTCACCAAACTCCGCTCGCGGGTGGTTTCCCGCCGGGCGCTCGCCCGCTTCGCGATGGCGATTCATCTGGGAGATTATGTGTTGTTAGGAAAAGGCGAGGAGGCCACCGGTGGCCGTCGGCGCCTATCAACTTTGGCCGACGCGTTCGAATCGCTGATCGGCGCGGTCTATCTGGACTCGGGTCCGAACCCGGCGCGCGAACTGGTGCTGCGGCTATTCGAGTCGGAAATCGGCAATATGATCACCAGCCCCGAGGAGCGCAATCCGAAGGGCGAACTCCAGGAATGTCTTCAGGCCATCCACCCGCAGGCTCCGGTTTACAAGGTCATCAGCGAGAGCGGGCCGGACCACCGCCGCGTGTTCCAATCCGAAGTTGCCTGGCAGGAAGAAATCCTCGCGACGGGCAAGGGAAAAAGCAAAAAGGAAGCCGAGGCGCGCGCCGCAGCCGAAGCTTTGCGGGCGCGGGTTTGGGAAAAGTGAGAGCGGTCGGATCGGCCCTATCCGACTGAGATCGAGGACGAACAATTGATCGTGTTAGTCGTGAGACTCGGCCATCGCCGCGATGGTTTCGACGCCTGATTGATCTCACGCCCGCAGCTTCGAACACGCCCGCAGGTAGCCGACGCATTGGGCAATCTCCGCTAGATTCGTCTGCCAATTGGATTCGTATTCGCTGCTCACATTTCCGGCGAAGCCGTGCTTGCGGACTACGTCGAGGATGGTGGCGATGCCGATGATGCTGGTGCCACTAGCACTCTATGAGTGCTTCATTACGGATACGTGATTGTTGGTATCTTGCAGCATTCAACTTGTTACATACAAATTCTGCTAGGGGTATTGCCACCGGCTTTGAACCAGACGCTGCTGCCCTATAACATGGCTCCCCGCTGGTTTCTTCTGAACAACGACACGTCTTCGGCCGTGACGTACACCGCCACGTTTTCTAACAACACCGTGCCGCTCTGCGGCGCGGTGGATTCCATCACCGGCGGGGTCACCTATGCGTGGGATGAAATTTCCGCCACCGGCTACCCATTACAGCCAGGTTCACATGAGTTTGAACTGCTTGCTCAGCTTCGGCTATGGGGACAGTTCGGGCGGCAATGACCAGATCCCAGGACCGGGTGCTCCGCAAAATACAATCGCGACCTTCTGGGACGATTTCGACACACGAACCACGGACACGGTTTGCTACAAGCAGGAAACTACCCGCCTGATCATCCAATTCCAAAGCGTGGGCCGTTACGACGGCGGCGCGGGCAACTATACCTTTCAAGCGGTGCTCCATTCCACCGGCAAGATCGAGCTGGGCGCTACCAGACGATGACTGGTTTGGACATGAAGCTGAGGCAACGAGCGACGGTTTTCAAAACGCGGGGCAGGTGGCGCGGTTTGCGATCATCGACCGGTTGGCGGCGGGGGAGTGTTGCGCACGCGGGGTGATGGATCGGCCGGATCCGTCCGATCCGTCCGATTTCTTGGAGGGGGAGTTTTGCGCACGCGTAGTGATAGAGCGACGGCAATGTCTTCTAACGGCCGATGATGCCGTGCCTGGCGGAAATCGCGTTCTGCGTGCGGGAAGGCCGATCTTAGAGAGCGCACCTTGACCAGCGGGCGCGAAATCGCTTGAGTTTACGCATGAATGAGAATGCTTTGATCGGAATGCCCAATTTGTGGACTCGCCGGAAACTCATCGGCACCGTGGCACTCGCGCTCACACCGAAGCAGACCGAAGGCCCGTTTTACCCGGATCGCTTGCCGCTCGACACCGACAATGACCTGCCCGTCATCAACGACGGCATCACCGCCAGCATCGGCGAGGTCGCTCATCTATCAGGCAGACTGCTCAACGCGAGCGGCAGCCCGATTCGCAACGCGGTGGTCGAGATCTGGCAGGTGGATGGCTACGGCGTTTACTTGCACACGGGCAGCAACGGCAAGGCCTGGCGCAATGCGAAATTCCAGGGCTTCGGTCGGCTTTCAACCACTTCTGTTTCTCCTTTTCTAGCAGTCTGGCCATCCTTTCGGGCATGGCGGTCCGGTTGAGGCTTTCCGTCTTTCACACGGCATTTTGCCGCGAG
>JAYVEJ010000126.1:0-6067 GCA_043748885.1 Luteolibacter sp.
CGGCACGCTGCAAAACGCCACCCTCGTCGCGGGTCAGTTTGGCAATGGACTGAGCTTCACCGGAAGCAGCTCCGGTGTCCGCACCAACAGCAGTATTTCCATTGGCAATGCATTCACCCTTGCGTGTTGGGTCTCCACCACAAATAACAACTCCAATTACAGTCGGATCATCATGAACAACTATCAAAGTTCAGGTTATCTCGGCACCAACAACGCGATTCCTGGTAAGTATTTGACCATCGTCAAAAACCAGTTCGTCATCAATACGACTTCTGTTGACACATCTGGCTCGTGGCATCACTTGGCCATGACTTGGGACGGCACGGCTCAAAGTTTTTACTATGATGGTGCCCTCGTCCTCAGCACCAACCAGACCGGACCGACCACGCTAAATACGCAATTCGGATTTGGCTGCAATAGCAATGCCTTCAGCGAGTGTTGGAACGGCAAGATGGACGATGCGTTCATCTTCGGTCGGGCATTGAGCCTCGCAGAAGTTCAGAGTCTTTATACCAATGCTCCAAATAGTGCCCCGGTGGTGCCGACCAGTGTGACGGCTACCCCCGTGAGTTCGGGAACGGTCAGTGTGAGCTGGGATGCTGATACAAACGCCGCGAGCCGCAATGTGTCGGTCTTCAATACAGCAACCTCGGTTGAGCAAGTATTCACGACCTCTGCGGCCACGTCCTACTCCGTCACCGGACTTACCGATGGTACTCTTTATAATTTCAAAGTGTTAGCGACCAATGCCCTCGGCTCGAGTGCGTATTCGTCCAGCGTCAGTGCCACTCCCGGATTGAGTTCTGCCAAAAACATTCTGACCTTCCTCGTTCCCGGCAAGCCAGATGGGGTCATTTCTGGCACTAACATCAGCGTGACCGTGCCGTTTGGCACCGACGTGACCACCCTCGCGCCGACTTACACGGTTTCTGCATCCGCCTCGGGGGACGCTTCATTTCCTTCTGGCACTGCAAGGAATTTCACCACCCCTCAGAGCTATACAATTACCGCGCAGGATACCACCACCCAGACCTACACCGTGACGGTTACGGTGGCTCCGTTTGAGAGTACTCTGATTTGGAATGTCGCCGGCAGCGGACCATGGGATCTCACCACCGTGAACTGGAAAGGGCAGTCGTCCAGTGTGTCCATGCCATTCGAAAATGGCAAAAATGCGATTTTCGACAATGTGGCGGGTGGCACGATCACCATCGCGTCGGGCATCTTGCCAGCCTCCACCACCGTCAGCGCCACCGCCGGCACCTATGCCTTCAGCGGAGAGCTTGCAGGTTCGGGGATGCTCACCAAGTCCGGTAGCGGCACGCTTCAGGTCAGAGGCATTACGCCCCCCAACACCTTCAGTGGTGGCACGCTCGTTGACAGCGGCACGCTCAGTTTGGGATACTTTGATGGTACTACAACCTTTAACAGTATTGATCCTTTGGGCTCGGGACCAGTGACACTCAGTGCGGGTGCCACGATCGAGTTCAACCGAGTCTCGGCATCGAACGCTCTGACCGTGAACGGCGGCAAGCTCGCGAATTACAACGGCTGGGGGAGCGCATGGAATGGTCCCATCACTCTGAACGCAACCCTCACCACTGAATTTATCTACAATATGACGCTCAGCGGTGCCATCAGCGGCACCGGTGGAATCACCAAAACGAGTGGAGGTTCCATGGATCTCTCTGGCATCAACACCTACAGCGGCAACACCACGGTCAGTGGCGGCTCGGTCACCCTTGTGGACAACGGTGGCTTGAAATTCGTCCTCACCGACGGCGCGTCCAACAAAATCACCGGTCCCGGCACCGCGACTCTTAATGGTGACTTCACCATCGATACCACCGCCGTGACCGTCACCACCGGCTCTTGGGCCTTGGTCGATACAACGACCAAATCCTTCGGCAGCACCTTCACCGTGGTGGACTTCACGCCCAATGGCGATGGTGTCACCTGGTCGATGACCGCCTCGGGCAAGACTTGGACTTTTGTCGAGACGACCGGCGTGCTCACGCTCACCGCCTCCTCTGGCAGCGATTATGACACTTGGATCAGTGGTTACCCGTCGATCACCGTGCCTGCCGACAAGTTGTCCACCGCCGACCCCGATGGCGATGGTCTAACTAACCAACAAGAGTATGCCTTCGGTCTCAGCCCAGCCAGCGGCTCTTCGGTGAACCCGATCACCGTGCCGCTCAACAAGACCACCGGCATGTTCAGCTACACCCGGCGTGCCACTCCGGCCATCACCGGACTGACCTACACCGTCCTCACCTCCACCGACTTGGTGACTTGGACACCGGATGCAGGTTCGGCACAGTCCATCGTGACCGCCGGCGACGTGCAGACCGTGACCTTCACGGTCTCCAACCTTGCGGTGAATGGGATGCTGTTTGTCCGCGTGAAAGCGCAGTGAACGGTCCCGAATCCGCTGCCTTAAACTAAGGCGGACTAGCGATTCCCAAAGACACGGGGTTGCCGATCATCGTCGGTAACCCCGTTGTCGTGTCGGTCCTTATTGAAATCTTCCAAGTCGCAGTGCTACCGGCACGGTCCGGTGGCTTGTCCTGCTGGTTCGTTTCGCGGCCTAGCTCTCAAGTGAAAAATGGTTGTCCGGCTCTTTCGACGGTGTCTCAATTGCTGGGTTGCGATTCCCCGTTGGTTGCATTTGCCAATCATAATTTGCAACTCCATTCTACTCGCAAGATCCCCCAAAAATCGCTTCGTCCGCGACTCCAGAACGCATCTGGTCGAATCACGGTAAGGTAAATATCGAGGGGAAAAAACCAAACCAAACCAAATGAAATCAACGAAACATCATCTGATGGGTATTTCCATCAATCACCTTCTGTCAACCCTTGCAGCGAGTGCTGCCTTTGCGGTTAGCAGCGCGTCAGCAGTCACCGACACTTGGATCGCTGCCGGTGGAGCTGGTGGATCCGGCAACTGGGATCTCACCTCCCCTAACTGGAACGACGGCACCACCGCAGGCGTCCTTTTCGCCGATGGCAACGACGTGGTTTTCGACAATAATGCCGGTGGCACCATCACCGTGGTCGGCACCGTCTCTCCGGCCAGCACCTTGTTCAGTGCCACGACTGCCAACCACGTCCTTCCTGCGGGTGGCATCATCTCCGGCACAGGACCGCTCACCAAGTCTGGCACTGGCGAGCTGCAAATCAGAAATGTGAATAGCTTCACCGGGAAAACGACCATCAACGCAGGCACCCTGCGGATCACCGGCGCGGTCGGCCTCACCAATGCCGGCGTGAACGGCCCGTTAGGCGCTCCGGTCGGCGCAAACGCCACCATCGACCTCTTCAACGGTAGCACTCTCCTAACCGGAAACACCGGCCCGACGCGGATCAACCAAGGTACGGATCGCCCGCTCAATCTCGCAGGCATCGGTGCGGGAACCGTGTCCCTCAGAGTCAACGACAACGACACCCGGTTCACCTTCGGCAGTGTGACCGCCAGCGGAACCGGCGCTAAAACCCTAGCCTTGTTCATGGGCAACTTTGGCAACGGCGACCGCGAGAGTGTGATCTTCACCGGAGGCATCCCCGATTCTTCCGACGCCAGCCCGACTTCGCTCAGCGTGTCGTTCAACACGGGAAATTCGGAACATCTCAGCCTCGTCGGAACCAACACCTTCACCGGCTCGATTTCGACGGTGAACGTCAATGCCGGACAGTCCGGCGTCTCCACCCTGACGGTGGGCGGCTTGTTCACCGGCCCAAATGCGGCGAACGGGACACCGACTGAGAATCTCCGCGGAACGGGCAGCCTCGGCGGTGGCAACTACGCAGGTAACATCACTCTCGTTGCCAAAACCCTCCTGAACTACCGCAGCTCGGTCGCTCAGACCTTAGCCGGCGTGATTTCCGGAGCGGGTGCCGTGACGGTGGATGGCCTCAGCACGGTGACCATGACCGGCCTCAATACCTACACCGGAAACACCACCGTGCCCACCGGCAACACCTTGGCACTTTCCGCCACCGGCGGAATGACCTTCGCGGTCACCAATGCTTCCGCTAACAAAGTCACCGGTGCCGGCAGCGCCGCCTTGGACGGCACATTCACCATCGACACCACCGCCGTCACCAATGCGACTGGCTCTTGGCCGTTGGTCGATACCACAGCCAAATCGTTCGGAGCAACCTTCGCGGTGGCTGGCTTTACCCAATCCGCCGACGTTTGGACGCTGGTAAGTGGCTCAAAGACCTGGACCTTCACCGAGGCAACCGGCGTCCTCAACCTCAGCTCCACGGCGGTGTTCTCCACCTTCGGGATTCCCGGCTATGCCGGGGTGATCGACAATGCCGCGCAGACTATCCGCCTCGTGGTGCCGAAGGGTACCAATTTAGCGACCCTCGCGCCCACTTACACCGTGGCTTCCGGGACTGTCAATCAGCCCAATGACGGCACCACGCCACCGTCCCCGACGTTTGCCGCCGCCAATCCGGTGACCTACACGCTCACCTCCGGTGCCACGGTTAAAAACTATGCGGTCACGGCCGTGCTTGCCACCGGGATCATCAATCTCAGAGTCTCCGACGGAAACAATGTTCCCGAAGTGAATCTCGAGGGACCTGCTGGTCCTCCCGTTCCCGGCACGCAGACATGGAATCAGGTGACCGCGTTGCCCGCCCTATCGGCTAGCAACTTGCTCGATTCCGTGGGTGCTCCGACCATGGTAGGATTCTCCACCAACACTCTCGAGGCTGCTGATGACTGGGGAATCAATGCTCCTCTCAAACTGCTCACCAGAAGTGCTCGTGTTTTCTCGACCGGTGCGGGCAACTCGGGTTCGTTCACGGTCTCCGGCCTGACGGTGGACACTTATTACGACCTCTGGATTGCTTCTGCCCACATCAATGGCAGCGGGATCGGCACTTGGTCCACTACCAACACCAATTCCACGGGTTCCTCTGTCAGAGTTGATAATACCGGCCAATCCGGCAACGGCACCACTTGGGTTCAGGGAGTCAACTATGTGCGTTTACAAAATGTGAAAGTGAATAGTGGCGGAAACATCACCATGACCGTGATGAACGATGTCTTGCCAGAGAATCGTGTTGGCTTCAATGGCTTCCAGTTGATCCCGGTCGCGGCCCCCACTGGCACCGACTATGATACTTGGATCTCCGGCTATCCATCCATCACTGCTCCCGCCGACAAGTTGTCCACCGCCGATCCCGATGGCGACGGCCTAACCAACCAACAGGAATATGCCTTTGGTCTCAATCCATCTAGCGGCTCGTCGGTCAATCCGATCACCGTGCAGCTCAATAAGACCACAGGTATGTTTACCTACACCCGGCGTGAGGGTCCCGCGACCACTGGCCTCACCTACACGGTGCAGACCTCAACCGATTTGGTGACTTGGACGGCGGATGCCACCGCCACCCAGACCGTCACCAGCACCGCCAGCGGAGTGCAAACCGTGCAAGTCACCCTCAGTGGTGCCCTTCCGTTGACCGCTCCGGCGATCTTCGTGCGCGTCAAAGCGACTCCATGACGCAGCGTGTCAGGAAATGAATCATTAACCCTAAAAGCCGGGAGCCAAGCTCCCGGCTTTTTTGTGGATTCGTGTTGCTAGAAATATTATTCACATCGCGTAAATCCAGATTGCATAATCGACTGCTTCCCCATGAACTCAGCCCGTGCGCTACGAACCAATCTCTTCTCAACTTTTCATCCGCAATCGCGACAAGCTCCGCCTGCTCCTCAAGCCAAACAGCGTGGTGATCGTCCACGCCAATGATATCTATCCCACCAATGCGGACGGCACCCAGGCATTTTGCCAGAACAATGATTTATACTACCTCACCGGTATCAATCAGGAAGAAACGGTGCTGATCCTGATGCCGGATGCGGTCGATCCCAAGCAACGTGAAATTCTCTTCGTCAGGGAAACCAATGACCACGTCGCCGTCTGGGAAGGGGCGAAACTCACCAAAGAACAAGTGCGAGAGTTCTCCGGCATTGAGCGGGTCGAGTGGTCGCACACGTTCGACGGATTTCTCCAACAACTCATTCCACAAGCGGAGCATATCTATCT
>JAYVEJ010000127.1:0-6066 GCA_043748885.1 Luteolibacter sp.
GAGATTTCAAGGTCGAAGCGTTGAACAAGTCAGTGCTCGATCCCGGCAAAAGCACTACCTTCAAAATTGCCTTTTCTCCGACCCATCTCGGTCCTCTAACGGCGACCATCCGGATCCGTAGCAACGATGCGAATGAGAACAGCTTTGACATCAAGGTCGAAGGTAGCGGTCTCGGGCGTCCACAAATCGGTGTTTACCGAGGGGACGGCTCCAAGCTCAAGGATGGTGCCGCAACCGTGAATCTTGGTTACGCGATTGTTAAATCCGACGGGCGCACCAACACCATCACTATCAAGAATGAAGGCTCCGCTAACTTGAGCGGTCTGAAAGTTTCCAAGTCGGGCGGAGACAATGCGGACTTTGTGATCAGCCCGCTGGGTCGCACATGGCTTGGGCCTGGCGCGTCCACCACCTTTAAGGTGACCCTCCACCCCACCGCGCGAGACGGGCGAAGGGCTGAGTTTCAAATCCTCAGCAATGACAAGAAGTCGGGTCCGTTTGACATCACCTTCACCGGCACCGGCGCACCCAAAATCAAGGCGGCGGCAGCTCCGCCTAACGCCTTGGCGGCGGCTTTTGCCAGTTCGCCAATCAGCACGGCAAGCCAGCTTCCGCAGGTCACCACGGTGGAGGTCATTCAAGGTGCGAAATACCTTGCCCTAACGGTCACCAAACAGGTGGGTTCGCCCGCAGGCAGTGTCGAAGTCTCAGCGAACCTGCTGGATTGGTTCAGTGGGAACAAACACACCACCATCCTGATCGACGATGCGACCACCCTAAAAGTTCGCGACAATACCCCGGTCACGCGGGACGCGAAGCGTTACATCCGCCTCAAGTAAACCGGTCCGGGCGCGGGCAATTGTTCCTCTGCAATAGGCGAGCAATTGCGCGACGGGTGTCCGGCGGCTTCGATGGTTACGCTAGTATTTTTCTAGTTCAGCAGTTCTCCAGAGAAGGTGCGAACCTATCGGTTAGCTCCGCTGCAAGGTTGCGGTCGGGCATCGGTGGGAGATGGCATTCATGGAATGCCTTGCACAGTATCGCCAAGCGTGAAAAAGTCTCTATCTGCTGCTTCAGAAATCGCCGTTAAGCAATCAAAAACCGGACCCAAAACACCCTATTTTCATTTCAAATGATTTTGTTTGCAGGTGGAAAATCAAACTGTTACTCACAGCGCATGATTGCCTTTGACGCCTTGCGAGATAAACGGTTTGTGAACAAATTGGTGCGGGGGTGCTGCCGCAATGGAGGGGTTCAAAAATGGGCCGCGCTGTCCGCAGTTCTCTTCGGTTCGGTGACGGCAGATGCCAAAACCGTCTATGTGAATGGTGCAGTGGTCACTCCTGGCAATGGAGCTTCTTGGGCCACTTCCTTCAAGTTCCTCCGCGACGCCTTGGCGAGCACAACCGTCAATGACCAGGTTTGGGTGGCAAAGGGCACTTATTTCCCCGATGACACCACCGGCCCCGATCAAGTCGCCCTTTTTCGTAATCGCGAGGCGTCCTTCGACATCAATGGACAGCAAATCTACGGTGGCTTTGCCGGCACGGAAACCAATTTGAGTCAGCGCAATCCGGTGGCGAATCCGACCCTCTTGTCCGGCGAAATTTGGCCGGGTCCGGGGGAAGACATTCAAGCGTCGGTTCATGTCGCGGTGGTGAGTGCAAATTCAATGCTGGATAGCCTTACGGTTCTAAAGGGTTTCGCCAACGGTTCCGCGTCGTTTAATCGGCCGAAAATTCCGGCTTACGATCAGGGTGGCGGCTGCTACGTGAGCGAGGGCAAGGTTTTGACCCTGCAGACCTGCACGTTCACCGGCAACCGCTCCGTCGAATTCGGTGGGGCCATCATGGTCGAGAATGGGGCAACCAATCTCGCGGGCAACGTGGTGGCGACGAACTGCACCTTCGATCAGAATACGGTCACCTCATACCACTTGACCACCAGCACTTGTGCGGGCGGGGCGATTTCTGGAAAGGTCACGGCGACCAATTGCAAATTCACGGCCAACAAGGTCACCGCCAATCCCATCGACCTGCAAACTCCCTCGGTGGCTGAGGGCGGTGCCATTGCCGGTGTCGTGACGGCGACGGGCTGTGAGTTCACCGGCAATACGGTGACTGCCATCGGGACAACCACTACAAACATTGCATCAGGCGGTGCGATCTCAGGGACCGTAACTGGTAAAAATTGCACCTTTACGGCGAATACCTCCACGGCCTCCGTTTCCTACGCAGGAGCAATCCGCGGAGCGATCACCGCCGCCAACTGCATTTTCTCGGCGAACACCAGCACTGCCGGCACCGTCTCCGATCCAGTTGCGGGCACCGGCTTGGGCGGAGGTGGCGCACTCTACACCGGCGAGGGCACTTCAAGTTTGGTGAACTGCGTTTTTGTGAAAAACACCAGCGGCGTGCGCGGCGGTGCCATTGTGGGTGCCTATGTCAGCCAGACGACCAACCTCACCATCATGGACTCCACCTTCCTGGACAACGGAGTTGCTACTACCTTCAAAGGCGCGGCGCTTTCCTGCATGGGTATCGTCAGGATTGCGAACAACATCTTCTGGAACACCGCCGCCACTGCCGGTGCCTTCGATCAAGGGGATCTCATCAACGTCACCAACCTGGGCTATTTGAGAAACTCATATAATAACTACCCGGTTCCGGTCGATCAGGCGCAGAATGTGGTGAAACTCGGCAGACCGGCGATTTCGGAGTTCCAAGGTGCGGATGTCTATCTGGGTTCCAGTGCTGGCACGGGCACCTCGGCCACCCTCCTCAGTGCTGATCCCCTATTTTTCAATGCTGCGGACCCGGACGGCGCGGATAATATCTGGAGAACGGCGGACGACGGCTTGCGCCTCAAAGCAGGCAGTTCCGCGATTGGCACGGCCCGTGTCCCGAGCCTCACGTATCGGAATTTCCTGGTGAAGGACATCTTGGACATTGACGGCGATGACAATGTTACCGAACTCATTTCTGCCGATATTGCCGGCTTTTCCCGGGTGCAGAACGTTCTCATTCCCCTTCCTTCCGTGCCGACCCCTTATTTGGACATGGGAGCTTACGAATACGGAAATATCCTGAACGCTCCGGAAATCTCGATCGAATACCCGGTTGGGACTGTGCTGGTGGATGGCGCAGTGGCCGCTGTGGATTTCAGTGCCCTCGCCGGAATTCCCACGACTTTTACGATTAAGAATTCAGGAGGGTCGAATCTGGAAAAACTATCCATCACCGGTGATGGCTTGGACATCGACAGCTTCAAGTTCAGCCAGCCCGTCACCAACGTGGTTGCCTCGGGGAGTAACACCACCTTCACCGTCACATTCGCACCCAAGCTGGTCGGAATGCGCAATGCCGCGATTCATGTCGCCAGCACCGATGCCGATGAGAATCCATTCGATATCAACCTCAAAGGATCCGCCCCGTTGCCGGAAATTGCCGTCGAGGCTCCGGTTGGCACGGACCTAACCGATGGCACCGCAGTGATCAATTATGGTTCCGTCCTGCAGAACGCGACGGTTGCCAAGACCTTCACCATCCGCAACAGCGGTCTGGGGAAGCTCGGTATTTCAAGTATCGCTTCGTCTGGAACCAATGCCGCGAACTTCACGGTTTCCGCGCCAGGTTCAACCCTGCTGCTTCCCGGAGCCACCACCACCTTCGACGTCACCTTCAGTCCATCGGGCACAGGTAGTCGGAGTGCTTCGATCATCATCGAAAACAGTGATCCCGATACCGAATCCTCGTTCCTCATCAATGTCACGGGCACGGGTGTCGGTGTCCCTGAAATTGTCGTGAGAGAACCCTTCGGTCGAGAGTTGGTGACAGGGGGCACGAGCGGCTTTGGTTCCGTGTCAGTGGGCTTGCTCCACAGCAAGACCTTCGTGGTTAAAAACACCGGAAACGAAACCCTGCAGAATATTGCGGTCACTCTCGCGGGATCTGGCACGTTCACCAAAACTAACATCGGTGTGAGCAGACTCGCACCGGGTGCCCAAGCAAAGTTTTCGGTGACTTTTAAACCCAATTCCACCGGTAAAAAAACCGCGACGTTGGTGATCGCTAGCAACGATGCCAATGAAAACCAGATCGTTCTCAATCTAACTGGAACCGGGGTTTCCAAATCGTCCGTTGCCGCATCCTCCAGCCTCACGGCTGCTTCCAAGGCACTGATGGATTCCCGGCGCGGTGCGAATGTCACGGTCACCCGCGATTCAAACGGACTAAAATATTTAGTTCTAACCGTCGAAAAATCGCAGGCTCCTAACCTCGCGGGCGGCACGGTCGAGGTTTCTTCAAATCTCACCAAATGGTTCAGTGGTTCCAAATACACCACCATTCTCTTGGACAACAAATCCGTTCTCAGAGTGCGTGACGACACTCCGGTCAAGCAAGGCGAGAAGCGTTATATTCGTCTGAAGTGATCGTTCGCTAAGCGACTCTTGAGGGGATCCATTTAAAAACCGCCGGGCAGCATGCCCGGCGGTTTTTTCGTCGATATCATGGAGTGCCAGCTAGAATTCCGCTGCCCTCGTCGTGAGCACCGGGCTTCCACGATTCTTAAAAACGCGAATTCGCGTGACGCGCCGGTTGCCATTTTTCGAGAAAGCTGGTAACCGTCTTTTCAATGGGTAGAAGCATGCCGCAACTGGAATTCCGCTGGACCTCGTGGTTCAGCGTTTTGAAGACTCCGGCGACTCCGCCCGCCAAGCCGGTGCGGGATGACAGCGGTCTGACGGTGTGGTGCGCGGAGTCGGCCAAAGCCCTTTCCCTCAACGAACTGGCGCGCAAGGTGCGAGTGTCTTGGAACCCGCGGATGCAGACGACCGCCGGTCGCGCGTGGTGGCCGGACCGTTCGATCGAGCTGAATCCGAAGCTCAGAGACTGCGAGCCGGAAGAACTCTGGCGCACCTTGAAGCACGAACTCGCGCATCTCGTCGCCTACGAACGTTGTGGCCGCCGCCGCATCGATCCGCACGGCCCAGAGTGGCAGGCGGCGTGCGTCGATCTTGGAATCCCCGGCGAGCAGCCCTATCACACGCTGCCGTTCAAGCGTCGTAAACTGAAGCGCAACCACGCCTACGTCTGCTCGAATTGTTTCGCCGTCATCCACCGCGTGCGCCCGATCAAGCGCGCCGTCGCCTGTTACGAATGCTGCCGCAAATTCAACGCTGGAGCCTATCACGACCGTTATCGGCTGATCAAAAACAAGTCGTGAGCTATCAATCTCGGTCCGCGACGAACAGCGTGTGGGTGAAGCGCTTGGCCTTGGGATAGGCTTTCGCCGCAATGCATTCGACGTGTTTGAACACGCTCTCCAGCGAGCGAGCAAACGATTTGTCAGGATGTGCGGACCAGAAAATCACCCGGCCTTCCGGCTGCAGCGCGTTCTTGATCCGGTGGATTCCGGGCGGGGCGTAGAGCCGCTCGTTGCCTTTTTGAACAAACGGGTCCGGGCCGTTGTCCACATCTAGCAGGATGGCGTCGTAGCGGTCTGCGCCACAGCGGTCGATCAATTCGTAAACGTCGCGGACGTGGATGCGCACCCGCGGGTCGTCTAGCAGCAGGCCGTTCACCTCGGAGAGAAACTCGCGGTTCCAGGCGACCACCTCGGGCAGGAGTTCCGCGACATCGACGATAGCGGCGGGGCCGGTTAGAGCAAGCACCCGCTTGAGCGTGAAGCCGAAGCCGAGCCCACCGATGAGAATGCGCGGCCCCGGCGGCAAGTGGGCGCATGAGAGTTCCGCCATTTGTTCCTCGGACGACGAGGCGGTGGTGCTCATCAATTGCAGGCCGGCGACTTTGAGGAAATAGTGGCCATCGTGCTCGTGCAGCGTCAGCCGCGCTCCGTCGGGGGTGGTGCAAGTCGCGAGGGTGCGGGTGATTTTCATGGGGCGGGAAGCAGGCGGAGTCTCTATGGGAATTTTCACTGGAGCAAACCATTCGCGCTGCCATCGTCGCGAAAGTAAAAGCGATTTCCCCCTCGGGCGAAGTAACTCATTCAGTTTGACACAAACTGGTAGATGCATGATGAGGCTTGCGCGGGTGCGCCCGGTCA
>JAYVEJ010000128.1:0-6058 GCA_043748885.1 Luteolibacter sp.
ATATGGATACCATCCTCGCGGCTGAACGGCAACACGTCGAATCGCGGGCGATCCGCAGAGCTTATGGGATCACTTTGTTTAATGATCCCTATCTGGAAGGTCTAGTTGATGGCGTTCTATTCATCGTAGCGCGGGGCTGGAAGGCTGTCCTCAAATTGCGATGAGTGTGCCTGACCCATCATCCCCGGTCATTCGGGTCGCCGCCATTTTCGCGACGATGAATCGCACGGAAACAGCGAAGGCCTGCGTGCTGGCGTTGGCGCGACAAACGTCGCCGCCGGAGTGGGTGATGGTGGCTGACAATTGCTCAACCGATGACACGGTGGCTGCACTTGACGCGTTAGAGAACCTGCCGTTCACGCTGGTGGTCCACCGGATGCCGGAAAATCGAGGCAACGCCGGGGGGGTGGAAGCCGTGATGGAGCGGGCATTCGGCGAAGGAGCCGATGCGGTTTGGATTCTGGACGATGATTCATGGCCGCGTGAGGCGGCGCTTGCGGCATTGTTAGAAGGTGAGTGGGATCCCCGCGTGGTCAGGCATTCGCTGCAGATCGATCCAGCCAGGGGGCGCTTCACTTGGCCATTGCAAATCACCGATGAGCAAGGCGGTTGGCGGCTGGTCTGGAGTGAATCTGAACTGCCAGATGGGCCGACAGTGGTTAGCAGGATCTCATGGACTGGTGCGCTGGTGCCCCGGGAGGTTCGTGAAGGTGTGGGCCCGGTGAGGGGTGATTTATTTATCCGCGGCGAGGACGAAGAATATCCATGGCGGATCGAACAAGCGGGTTTTACGCAAGAGGCCATCCGTGGCTCGGTGATGGATCATCCGGGGCCGCAGAACGTGGTGCATTGGCGCTTCCTTGGAAAAAGTTTCTTCTTCGAGCGGGGGCTGGCAGATTGGAAACTCTATTACAAAGTCCGCAACATGGTCTGGTTGAAACGCAAGCAAGCGGGAGCTTTGCGGGCCATCAGCATGGCCGCTATTTATACATTTGCAGCAACCTCCATCGACGGCCCCCAGCGCATTCCGCTACTCTGCCGAGCCATCCGCGATGGCTGGAGTGGGAGACTGGGTAAAATGAGATAGAGCAATGGCTGCGCCTTCACCGCGTGAAGTTTCAGCCGCAGGGTGAAGTCTCGCTGGTCCGGGATTTCACCCACGGATGCCAGAGGCGCACCGCTGGCACTGGAAATCACGTCACCGGCGGATTTGCGGCTGCCCAAAACCATTAGGGGGTTATTCACAATCCGCGATTGCAGCGGAGGAAATTATAGCGATTCTTCGCGGCCTCCGGTTTGCTATTCCAGCCGATCCTCCACCCACCTCGCATGGCTATCAGCCGCAAAGATTCTTTCACGCTTCAGGTCCTTCAGCTCACGGACGCGCTTTTGGTATGGCTGTCGTTTTGGCTAGGTGAAATGTCCCGGAGCTGGCTGGGATTGGGCGGTCCCGAGGAAGGCTTGCTGGGGTCCATGATTTGGGTGCTTTACATCGCGGTCCCATTCACGCCGTTGGTCCTCGAGCGCTTTGATTTCTATGATCGCCTGAGGCACAAGCCGACGAGTTCCGCGATCTCGCAATTGGCGCGGGCTTTGGTGGTGATCGTGCTAATCCTGAGCATCTTCGCAATCTTCGCGAAGGTCGCCACCATGAGTCGTCTGATCCTCGGGCTCGGGCTGCTCTTCATCTTTCTGCTGCTGTTGGTGCGGGACCGAATCACCCATGCGTGGTTGAAAAAAAAGACTGCGAGCGATGCCACTAAGGAACGGATCATCATTGCCGGATCGGGAAGCGACATGGCGGATCTGCTCGCGGAGTTCGATCCCGAGATCACCTCGGATTGGAAGGTGGTGGATCATTTCGACCTCGGGAAACGCGAGGTCCATGAGCTGTTCGCGCTGCTGAAGGAGCAATCCGTTAGCCGGGTGCTGTTTTCCGCCAAGAACACCGAGTTCGAAAAAGTGGCGCGGGCGGTGGAGGCTTGCGAGCTGCAAGGAGTGGAGGCGTGGATCGCGGCATCGTTCATCCGCGCACAGATCGCGCGGCCGGTTTTCGACGCGATCGGCAACAAGTCGATGTTGGTCTTGCGGTCCACTCCCGAGCTGTCGTGGGAGCTGCTGTGCAAAGAGCTTTTCGACCGGATCGGCGCGGGAATGGCGATCATCCTTTCCTCGCCCGCGTGGATCCTCGCGGCACTGGGCATCATGATCAAGAGTCCGGGGGCACCGGTGTTTTTCGCGCAGATGCGGGCCGGGCGCTACGGCCAACCGTTCCGCATGTGGAAATTTCGGACGATGGTGGCGAACGCAGAGGAAATGTTAGATCAAATCAAGGAAGACCACGGCAATCAGATGGAGGGACCGGTTTTCAAGCTGAAACACGACCCGCGGATTTTCCCATTCGGCGCGCTGTTGCGGAAATTCAGCATCGATGAGCTGCCGCAGCTTCTCAACGTGGTGCGGGGGGAAATGAGCTTGGTGGGGCCGCGGCCGCTGCCGATTTATGAAGTGGAGGCGTTCTGCGAGCTTTCCCATCGCCGCCGCTTGAGCGTGAAACCCGGCATCACTTGCGAGTGGCAAGCCGGTGGCCGCAACACGATCACCAGCTTCGAAGAATGGGTGGCGATGGACCTTCGCTACATCGACAATTGGTCGCTGTGGTTAGACATTAAAATCTTGATCCGGACGATCCCGGCGGTGCTCTTCGGCAAAGGAGCGGCGTGATGAAGAAAAGCTGAAAAGCTGAAAAGCTGAAATTTCAGACAGAGCTTCGCGCAGGGACTTCAGCATTTCAGCTTTTTCTTCCCAAATGTCTGCGTTTTCTTCAGTTTTTTTAGTCATCGCATTGGTATTGGCGGTGGGGATTGGGCCGCAGACGCGGCCTTGGAGTTGGGGGCTGGCGATGTTAGCACTGGGGATTTCGGTAGCGGCGGCGTGGCCGGGGGTTTGGAAACGGAGTAGGCTAACAGCCGATTTCGGAATGCTTGCTTTCGGCACGTTGGTCGCGGGTTGGTATGCTTGGCGGGCCTGGAACTCGCCGGTGGTGGAGCTGGGAATGGCGGACCTGATGTTACTGGCCGGGGTAGTCGGCAGCTTCACTTGCGTGCGGGCGATCGAAGGCAACGCGGCCGCCGAACGGATTTTGATCTGGGGGATCGCCCTGCTGTTAGCCGCCAACGTGGGGGTGGTGGGAAAACAGGTGATCGATCCTTCGTTCACACCGGTATTCCGCTTGCGCGCCGCTGAATTCCCCTCGGGATTTTACGCGCAATACAATGAAGCCGCCAATTATCTAATCGCCTCATCGCTGTTAGTGGCGGCGGCGGCGTTGTTCGGACGGTATCGCAGCGCGACCCGAATCCTCTGGAGCGTGATCGCCCTAGGCGGGCTCGCTGCCGTCTATTTCACCCGTTCGCGAGGCGGCATTCTGGGTGCGGCAATCGGAATCGGGGCATTCACCGCGATGGCCCTGATGATCGGCCAGCGACGGAAAGCCCGCTGGTTTGCCCCGGCTTTGATGGCTATTCCAGTCATCGGCTTGGCGATCGTGGGGTTTTTGTATAACGGATGGCTTGCGTCTCAAGAGCTCCGAAATGTGACAAGTGGCATTTCGGAAATAATGGACAACAACAGCCGGTTGTTTCTGCTAGGGATCGCGCTGTCGTGCATCGGCCTGCATCCGTTAGTCGGCGGCGGCAGCCGGAGCTACAGTTGGGAGAGCTTCCAGTTTTTTGAAAAGCAGCTTCAAGGGGATATCATCACCCACTTGCCGGAGCAAGTGCACAACGAATTGGTTCAGGCCGCCACCGACTATGGCCTAATCGGCGCGGGGTTGTTGATCGGCTTGTTAGGCGCGCTGGTGGTCGCCGCCGTGGTGCGGATCCTTTTTTCCGAACCTTCGGGGGACAGAGATTCCAGCGATGTCTGGCGTCTTGGCGGACTGGCGGCGCTGGCGGGCATGTTTGTCCAGTCGTGCTTCAGCTTCGTGTTCCATTTGTTTCCGGGAGTGATGCTGCTAGGGATTTGTCTGGCAGCGATGTCCCGCCCAGCGGCCACGCGCGGAGGGCGACCGTGGGTGCTCGGCTCGAAAATCCTCCTCTCAATCGCGGCGGCGGCGGCGGTGATTGTGCTCGTTCCGTGGGGCTGGAAAGGAAGCCAAGTGACCGGAGTTTTGTGGTCGAGTTATTTCAGTAAAGAGCCGATAACCTCGGACGAATCCAAGACCGACGGACTAACGGAAGCCATCCACCTCTGGCCGCAGTCCCCATTTTTCATGGAACGCGCGGCGATCTTCCAAGCCGCAGCAGCGGAGGGGGGTGCAAATGAAGCGGCCGAACGGGCGGTCCGCGATTACGAGCAAGCGGAGCAGTTTCACCCTTACGATCCCGGCCCCGCGATCAATCGCGCCAACTCGCTGAGCCAACTGCAGCGCGATGCGGAAGCGGAGAAAGCCTACGAGCTAGCGATCCGCTTGCAGGGCGGGATGGAGCCGGCCTTCCGCAGCCATTTTTCGCTGGCCAATCATCTGCTGCGCAAAGGGCAGCGCCAGTTCAAGGCTGAGGGGACAAGCGCAACCCTCGCGTCGCTGGAAGCCGCCGCCGCTGAGATGGAGAAATCCGTGGAAATGATGCATTGGCTGATTCCCGACATGAATGATTCGCGGGTCGCCATTCACGAAAGTCTAGGTGCCGCCCGCGAAGCTAACGGAGACTATCAGGGAGCACTGCGGGCCTATGACTTTGCCGCCACATTGACAAATGGAGCACGAGTCAACTATCGCGCGGCAGTCGTCGTTCGAAAAATGGCGGACGTATTATGGAAAAGCCGTCACCCGTCGGAGGCGCTGGGATATTTCATCGAGGCGAAACGCCGGATCAATCTGACTGGGGAAACGCCCGCTGATGTCACCCCAAGTCAGCGGCTTGAGTATCTAGCCTATCTGGAAAAGATGGTCGTCTTTCTCACCGGAGCGAAGGTGGAGGCCATTCCCTTCCCCGCGAAATAAACGCGTCTCAGCGGGTGATTTGATCCCACGCGATTTGCTTTTCGGAAAACTCCGTTAGGAACTTCTGGAGCTTTGCATCCGCCTCCGCCATGCTCACTTGCTGTTCCATATACGGGACCTTGCCATACCACATGGAAACAGATGCATAGGCCCAGCGCTGGTCCATCCCATGCACTAACCGATCCTTGATATCAAGCATGGTCCGTGCCCAATGACCATTGGTCACGCGGTCGTGACCGACGAAAAAGTAATAGGTCAGGCAATTGAATTTCAAATACTCCTCGCGCTCCTTGTTTGCCTGATTTCTAACTGACTGAATCGAAACCAGCCGCGTCACTGGGAATTGGCGACCGTTAGGCAGCTTGAGGGTCCGCCCGCTGGAGGAAGTGATATTATGGCCTTGGGCCGGCATGCAGCGCTCGGGCCGGTGGATCGAATTGTTAATGTCCGCCCCTGAGAGAACGATAGATAGTTGCACCACATCTGCGACGGGATTGCCATAGCGGTTAGTCTCACCAAGACGGGGACTGAAGCAGGTTGCTTTAGAAAACTCGGTGTCAGGCTTGAGCGTTTTGATTTCCGCCTCGGTGGCGTATTGTTTATCAAATGACCATTCTCCAGAAGCGTCAGGCAGAGTCATGTTCACTGCGGATTGTGCGACCGCGCCGACTTTAGGTAACATATAAACGGCACTCAACGCGCCTCCCAAGAACAAGGGCAGTATCCAAGGTTTGGTGATCACGATTCAGGGAGATAGGATTTGGAATCACTCGCACGGGTGACCACCACCCGCTGGAGCTTGCGCCGCTTGGCATTCTTCCACGGCAAGCCACCCTCGAGTATTGAATGGATCAGCAGCAAGAGCAGCAGGGAAAATGGATAGAATAACAACAACCCCGACCAATCATGCCAGGTGGTGGTCGCCCATTGCGCATCTCCATATTCGGCGATGACGAATATAGAAATGACCCGCAGCGCGTTGCCGAGAATCGCCAGTGGAAATGCTGATAGAAACAACAGGACTTTTTTCCAAAGCGCCATTTTCGCGATATA
>JAYVEJ010000129.1:0-6032 GCA_043748885.1 Luteolibacter sp.
GAAACATCGGAGGCGAGGATGCCAGAGCAATAGGCGAACGGGTGAAAGAATCCAGTTTTGCTCAGATAAATTTTGTCCAGTTTTGCTCAGCTCGCTACATAAAAATGATTCAAGTGACGGAAATTTCACTGAACCTTGGGGCGCTCCAAGATCCAATCCGTCCGACCGTTGCCGCTTCCCGCGCCCCAGCGCGCCGCCACCAATCCCCTAAGAATTCTCACCAGACTGGCCGTGATCGTTGGCTCAACGCTGCGCGCCGGAAATGAACATTCGCCTTTTCCGGTCTAGCTGATTTCCTTGCGGCCCACCATGGCCACCTTCACCGCGAACGCCGACTACGAGGACAAAGACAGCGATCCCATCCACTTGCAGCCCGGAGACGAAGTCACCGTCGGCCTCGCCGACCGCGCTTGGCCCGGCTGGGTCTGGGCCACCGATAACAACGGCAACGACGGCTACGTCCCCGAGGAAATCCTCGAACCGCTCGGCGAAGGCCGCTATGCCGCGATGGAAGCCTATGATCCCAGCGTCCTCACCCTCAAGCGCGGCGACCAGATCGAGTCGCTCCGCCAAATCCACGGCTGGCACTGGAGCCGCAACGCGCGCGGCGAGGAAGGCTGGGTCGGCGGCTATCTGCTGAAGCCGGTTTGAAAAATCCCGGCAAATGACCGACTCCACCGATCCCCTCATCGCTGCCGCCGTGCGCCCGCTTGTCGGCGATGGGGAAATGAAGGCGTCTGCGGTTCGGTTGCTAGAATCACTGAAAGTAGAACGCCCGGACCAAACGGAAGCCGCGCTCAGACGCTGGGATGTGCCAGTTAGAGAGAAACGCCGGATGTCCTGACGCTGGATTTTCCATCTTACCCTCGCGGTCATTTCTATACTTTTCTTGACTCAAGCGACGCTGGATTTTCGCAACTATCGGGAAATTCTCCGGACATTCTCAGGCCATCCTCCCGAGGTGATAGATCGCACGCGTTTCAACGCGCGTGAAACGCTTCTTTTGAAACTAGGTGGTAACAACGAGTCACCGACCGAACTCGCGAAGGCACTGTGGGACAGCGATTCCGCGAATCCTGCCTATTATGCGGCGAGCGGGGCGACTTCCAAGGACTCATCGCGCTGAAGAAATCTGCGGACATCTATCTTCGGAATGGATGCCGCACCGAACCGGGAATCATCATTCAGGACAAGATCATCGAAGTCGCGGCGCGAACGACACTAAAGAATCTGACAGCATCCGCAGGGAAGCTCGGACTCACTGAAGAGGCGGCAGAAATCCAGACTCGGTTGGACCGCTTTGAAAAACTCATCACCGACCGCAAAGCGGGAGTCTTCGAAATCGACGGCAAGGATGCCTTTCGGAAACTGGGAGTCATCAATGGTAACGGTCTTCGCTACCTCTCAAAACTCGCACTCCACCCACCCATCCTAACCGACCGCGACGTGAAGCCAGGGCGGATGCTCGAACATGACATCCTCTGGCAGATCTGCACCTATGGGATCTGGGCGCTGCTCGGGATCGTCGCCGGCTTGGCAGCACTCTATCGGTTCCGATCGCCCCGCGTGGTCCGGGAAGTTTCCGCACGGATGGAGTTGTTGTTATGGCCCAGCGACTGGCGGTGGCTATGCCTCGTCAGAAATATCCAACTTCCCTACGACGGGGTGGTGTTGCTACCGATGGCCCAATTCACTGGCCTGTTTTTCATGATGCTCATCCTGCCGATTCTCGTCGCGCGGTGGCGGCTCGGGAAACGGGCGGCTTTCTTCGGATTTGGCAAAGCCCGCCTGTGGCCTGGTGCCATCGTCGTCCTGTAGCTGGCCACACCATTCTTCATGGCATCGCGACAACGCGGGTTCAAACAGGACACCCTGAACCACCTCGACGCCGCTCACCCGTCGTTGACAAAATTCGAATATCAACTCTCGCTCGTCGCTCGGGGTGATGAAACACCCCAGCCGACCCGGCGCGGTGCCGAGATAGCGGTAAGAGTGCGGGATGCCGCGCGGCGCGAAAAGGGTCGCGCCCTTGCCAGCCAGGAACGTCTTCTCACCGACGGTCCACCCGTATTCGCCTTCGAGGAATTGGAGCTGTCTGAGGAGACAACTCAAGGCGACACCGGCTCTATGGATGGGGCTCTACTTCTTCACTGGAGTAGGTAGCGCTTGGACTTTTAACCAAGCGCCACCCGCATGGCCCATGGATCTAACCGGGGAAAATCACTGAATCACCTGCCCGCCTCGGAAGGAATTAGTCCCTGAAGTAAGATTTCGATTGCTCTATCTGCGGCGGTGAGACTCGGAAGGGACGATAGCCACCTATTTCAGGTAATCCCAATGCCTAGCGAAGCGTCCGGTTTTTTACCATCACTTATAAGTGGCTGGAAATTCCTGTAAAAAAGAGAATGCTTGCCAAGGGAGGGTCGGATTGATAATTAACGAATATTGAACGTTTCGTTAAAGCCCTTTAAATTGCTGATTCTGCTGGTGGCTTCAAGCTTGGCTTGGATCGGCGTGCTCACGCTGGCAGCGGTGGTATTGTTCGGCATCGCGGTGGCCACCGGCTGGATCATAGCCGGAGCCATGTTACTCGGGCTGGTGGTGATGATGTTGGTGACTTTCAAGGAAATCCGCAGGGCCATTGAGTTACCAGATTACCTCGCGGAGGCCGAGTTGTCGCTTCAAGGGCTTTCCCGGACACGCTTCAGCCGAAGCAATACGCCCGTGGCCGAAAGTCACGGAATGACGGCGGGAAGCTACGCTAGGATGATGCCGCGCCGCGCCCGTACCCGCCGGAGTCGGCCAAGAACTTCAAGTCGAACTTGATCCGGCGATCAGCCGATCCAAATCAGGCCGGTGATCATCGCGACCAGCAGCGCCACTCCTAGCAGCCACCAGTACCACTTGACGCCGAGTGCTAGGTGCGGCGGTTTGCCAAACTCGCTGGCAACAAATTTTTCGTAATCGAAGTCGTCGTCGGGCAAGTCGAGTCCGTCCTTGGACTTGTCCTGATGCCAAGATCGCCGCTGCGGCTTTTTGATTTTTTTGGCGCAGCCCGGACACGTTTTTCCCACTCGGACATCGCCGCCGCAGAAGGGACAAACATAACTCAAAACCTCGCGCATCATGGGTTGAATGCAATGAAGAGCGAGGTGGGGATCGCGTGCAAGCCTGAAGAATCACTTGGCAAGCACGCCGATGAAGTGGAGGCTCGCCGCGGGATGGGATTGAGTCTTTCTGAATTGCGCGGCGGATTGCCAGAAGGCGGGTTGTTCGGCGGCGGCGCGTGGCGTTGGTCACCGGAACCGCTGAAATTGAGCCAAGCCGAAGCCCGCCAAATGATGGCGTTGGGGCATCCGTTAGCCAGGTTCCAACAGGCCTGCGACGGTCTCTACCGTCGGAGCGCGGCGGGCAAATTGCCAGAATGGCTCGCGGAGCTGCTGGACGTGGGGAAACCGGAGTGGCTCGTCCACTTGCAGCGCGAAGCGTCCACGGCGGAGCAATTTCCACGGGTGTTCCGACCGGATCTCATTCTAACTGAGACGGGTTTCGCGATGACCGAGTTGGACAGCGTGCCCGGCGGCATCGGCGTCACCGCTTGGCTGTCGCAGGTTTATGCGAAGGCTGGCTTCGACGTGCTGGGCGGACCGGACGGGATGATCGACGGCTTCCGCTCGCTGATGCCAGAAGGAGGCACGGTGCTGGTTTCCGAGGAGGCGGCAGACTACCGACCGGAAATGGAGTGGCTGACCCGCGAACTTGGCGCGGAATGGGAGGTGGCCGCGGCGGAGGAATACGAGCCTAACGGGCGCTCGCTCTATCGGTTTTTCGAACTCTTCGACTGGGAGTCGATTGCTTCCGTGCGCCGCCTCGCCGATAAGGCCGCAGTGGGCGAAATCAAAATCACGCCGCCGTTCAAGCCGCACTTGGAAGACAAACTTTGGCTGGCCTTGCTGTGGTCGCCGGCGTTGAAAAAAATCTGGGAACAGACGCTGCGCGGCAGCCATCTCAAGCGTCTGCGCGAGTTGGTGCCGTTCGGTTGGGTGCTGGATCCCACGCCGCTGCCGCCACACGCGGCCTTGCCGAGGATCAACGCGCATTCTTGGGAGGAGGTCGCGAATTTCAGCCAAAAGGAACGCCAGCTCGTGCTCAAGGTTAGCGGATTTCACGAAACCGCCTGGGGTTCGCGCGGGGTGTTTGTCGGCCACGACATGCCGTCCGCAGAATGGTCGGAACGCGTCCACACCGCGCTCGATCAAGCATCCGAGCAACCTTGGATCCTCCAGCAATTCCGCGAAGGGCGGCGGATCGAGCACCCGGTTTTCCGCGATGATGGGTCCATCGAAATGATGCAAGGCCGGGTGCGGTTGTGCCCTTACTTTTTCACCGACGATGCCGGCGAAACGAAGTTCGGCGGCTGCCTAGCGACGATCGTCCCGGCGAATAAAAAGAAAATCCACGGCATGAGCGACGGTGCGCTGGTGCCGTGTGTGATCGGGTGAGCGGCTTACTCGCCCTTCTTAAAAATGGAATCTACGACTTCTTGGCACTTTTTAGACGGATTGGGGAAACTGTGCATAAATCCTTGGTGAAATTTACCACTTCCGACTAACTGCCCGTTGCGGTTGTCTCGGACAAAAACGTCTAACGACTTCAAATACATCGCCATATCCCAAGTCCAGCGATCAACGAACTCCACATACAAATCCACCTGCTTCGGTTTGTCGGCGATAGACCCTGACTTGGCTTTGAGCCCATTATTGGAAAGCGCCGTTTCGAGGTATTTTTCTATATCGCGGGATGAGTCCTCGGGCTTTACGACATAAGCTGTTCGTGCCTGCTGAATCACCGCTGGTGGACTCACGCTGCCTTTATCTACAAAAGAACAGCATGGAAGAACCGCTAGGCACACAATAGGCAAAAAAAATTTATACATAAGTTTGGCTTCTAAAGGCGCAAAGCTGTTCGCCCACGAAAATGTTGGCGAGACTAACATTCATCATTTCCACACAGACCGAAGAAGTGAAGTCCCCAAAAAAAGACCCGGTGTTTCCACCGGGTCGGTTTTCAAAATGAGTGGCGGACGCCTCAGACGATCCCCGCCTTTTTGAGCGTCACAAAGGCACCGTTCTTGTTGATGGTCTTCAGTGCGCGGCAGCTCAGCTTGATGCGGACGAACTTGTTGAGCTCGGGCACCCAGATGCGCTTGGTGTGGAGGTTCGGAGAAATCGTGCGCTTCACCACCTTGGTGACGTGGCGACCGATGCCGCCCTTTTTCTTGGCCAATCCAGAACGGTGGATCTTGCCGCCGGAGCGGACGCGGGTTCCTCGAATGCTACAAATACGTGCCATGATAAAAATTAGGTGGTTGCGGGACGCGGAGAATGGCCGTGAGGACCAACCCGTCAAGACGAATTCTGACAATTTCCGCCTAAAGTCGCTTCAAGCGGTTTTTGCGAAGCTGATTCACCCAGCGTTCGATGTCGCGGAAAATGGCGTCCTTTTCCGCGTCATACATCAGCAAATGGTAAGCGTTCGGGTAATTGTGATAGGTCTTTGAAACCCCCACCGGGATGCGGGCGACGAAGCCACGGAGGTCCGAATCGTTGTTAAAATAGTCCTTCCCGCCGTGCAGGATCAAGACGGGCGAGCTGAAATGAGTGGCACATTCATTCATGTTGCCGATGTGGCGACCAAGAGTGCCAATCAACCGCAGGGTGTGCTTCTCGATGTTGTAAGAGTTCGTTTTCACCTGCTCGCTGTGGTGGGAAGTCTGGGTCATTTGCACGTCCTGCCCCCCGGCGAGGGTATCGAGGGAAATCCTCGCAAGCGGCAAAGTGGTGGCCGCGATTTGCACCAAGCCCGGTGTCCAAGCGGGGATATCGTCACGGAAACGGACGATCGGCGAGGAGAGGATCAAGCCATCGCACGGAGGATCATTCGCCGGAGCCTCGCGCCAGGCATGGGCGGCGATGAGGGCCCCCAGGCTTTCACCAAACCACACGATTTTCGCCTGCGGGTGCTGCTCCTGC
>JAYVEJ010000130.1:0-2243 GCA_043748885.1 Luteolibacter sp.
CGCTCCAATTTCAACCGGTTTCGGACTTGGGAAGTTTCTGGCTCGTCATTCATTCCGCTAGCAGGTTGACGGCTCGTCACCCGGATCGCAACCGGATTCTATCGCGGCAGCGGCAGCGCGCACCCTGTTTCCGGCTTGCTTCGGGCGGGCGGCGGGCATTGGTTCGTGCCGCGATGGCGGATTCCCTGATGCGACCCGTGGCGAGTCCGAGCCGGCTCGATGGCTTGTCACCCGTGGAGGTGGCCGGGCGCTTGCGGCATCTCGACGGACTGGTTTTTTTCGATACCGCAGGAAATTTCCCGTCAGGCACCACGCGGCCGTTGTCCGTGATCGCGGCATCGCCGACGCGTCTGCTGCGGGGAAATGTCCATGTTTCCGCCGATTTGGAAATCCTCCGCAGTGCCCACGCAGACGGCCAGCCCCTCGCCGGCGACCCCGGATTTCCCACCGGCGGACTCTGCGGGTGGATCGACTACGAGGGCGATTTCGTGTTTGGCGACTACCCGCAAATGCTTGTTTACAGCCACCGCGACCGGACTTGGTGGGAAACCGGCCAGCTCTCCGCCCAACTCCGCACCACCTCAATCCGCCCGGCGGAAATCGGCAGCTTCTCCGCGCTAACAACTCGCCGCGAATTCCTCGACGGTGTCGCTTGCATCCAGGAATGGATCGCCGCCGGCCATATCTATCAGGCCAATCTTTCCCAGGCGTTTGTCGCCACCGTCCGCAGCGATCTTTTCAGCCTCTACGAAGCCCTGCGCGACGCCTCCCCTGCCCCGATGGCCGCCTATCTGAAACTCGACGGCCGCGAAATTCTCAGCTCCTCACCCGAGACGTTCCTCAAAATTTCCGGCCGCGGCATCGAGACTCGGCCCATCAAAGGCACCCGCCCGCGTTTCTCCGATCCCGACGAGGACCGCCGCTCTGCCTACGAACTTCAGACCTCCGCCAAGGAAATCGCCGAGCTCGTCATGATCACCGACCTCCTCCGCAACGACCTCGGCCAAGTATGCGAATTCGGCAGCGTCGAAGTCAGCGACATGCTGCGGTTAGAAACCCTCGCCCAAGTCCACCACCTCGTTTCCACCGTCACCGGCACACTTCGCCCGGAAGTCGATACCATCGCCGCCATTGCCGCCTGCTTCCCCGGCGGCAGCATCACCGGTGCGCCTAAAAAACGCGCCATGGAAATCATCCACGAACTCGAACAAACCCCGCGCGGCATCTACTGCGGCACCATCGGCTGGCTCGGCTACAATGGCGAAAGCTCGTTCAGCATCGCCATCCGCACCCTCGTCCGCAGCGGCGACCAGTTAGTCTATCAAGTCGGAGCCGGCATCGTCGCCGACTCCGATCCCGCAAAGGAATACGAGGAAACCCTCCACAAAGCCGCCGGAATCCGGCTGGCCATCGAGCGTTGGAAGGCCACGCATCAATGAAGCTTCTAACCGCCACTCTCCGCTGGCTGGCCCTACTCGCCCCACTGGCCATCGCCGTCGGCTCCGCTTCCGCGTTTTTCCTGTGGGCACTCGATGCCGTCACTCGCATCCGCTTCGCCAATCCCGGCCTGTTGTTTCTTCTCCCCATCGCCGGTCTCTGCGTCGGCCTGCTCTATCAGCTTTACGGAAAATCCGCAGACGGCGGCAACAACCTGCTCATCGACGAGATCCACCAGCCCGCTGCCGGCGTCCCTCGCCGCATGGCACCGCTCATTCTGCTAGGCACCCTCGTCACCCACCTCTTCGGCGGCTCGGCCGGTCGTGAAGGCACCGCCTTGCAAATGGGTGGCAGCATCGCCGCCACCTTTGCCCGCTGCCTCAAGTTAGACCCCGCGGTTGTTAGGATCCTGCTGATGGCCGGAGTCGCCGCCGGCTTCGGCTCCATTTTCGGCACCCCCGTCGCTGGCGCGGTGTTCGCGTTGGAAGTGCTCGTTGTCGGTCGAGTCCAATACGACGCCCTCATTCCCTGCTTCTTTGCCGCCGTCCTCGCCGACTGGACCTGTCGCACATGGGGCATCGGCCACACCCACTATCAGGTTCAGGTGCTCGTCACCGGCACCCTTCCCGATCCCTGGCTGATGGAAAAAGTCATCCTCGCCGCCGTCGCCTTCGGTCTAACGAGCACCTTGTTTTCCACCCTCTCCCACCGCTTAGGTGCTGCCTTCAAGACCCACATTCCCCGCGCCGAGCTGCGCCCGGTCGTCGGCGGGCTGCTCGTCATCGGCCTATTTTTTCTAGCAGGCA
>JAYVEJ010000131.1:0-2243 GCA_043748885.1 Luteolibacter sp.
CGTGCAGGCTGCTAGAAAATTTGCGTGCCGGGTCGATTTGCCCGCGCAGTGGCACGATGCCCGAGCAGTAGCCCATGGTCTCACGCACCGCTTGCTTGCCGCGGTTCGCCACCGGCGTGCCGACCACGATGTCATCCGCGCCGGTCCATTTCGAGACGGTGATCTGAAACACCGTGAGCAGCGTGCTGAACAAGGTGGCTCCATGGCGGCGGGCCAATTCTCTAACTGCCCGCCCGAGTTCGGGGGAGACATTGAAAACACTGCGCTGGAGGACGCTAGAAATCACCTTGGGCTTCACCGGCGGACTCCACATCCGGGGCGCGTCCGCTAGATTTGCCCGCCAATACTCAGCGCGTGTCCCCAGCTCGGCGGGTTTCCAAAAAGCCCGCTCAGCCGCGCCCCACTCGGTGTAGGATAGCGGCACCGGTGGCAGCGGTGAGGTCACGCCTCTCACCAATTCGAGATAGGCTTTAAACAAGTCCTGCACGAACACTCCGAGGGTCCAGCCATCGGCAATCGCATGGTGAATCGCGAAAACTAACACATGATCGTCCGCCGCGCGGCTGAACACTTCCGCCCGATAGAGTGGTCCTTGCACCAGATCGAAAGGCTTTTGGAAAATCTCTGCTGCAAGCTCTTCGATCGCTTCCGGCGTGCGCTGGGAGGGTAGAAGTTCACGGAATACCAAGGCTGGCTTGCCAGACTTGCGGATCATCTGCATCGGCTGGTCCTTGCCGGGTAGGAACGACAGCCGGAACACCTCCTGCCGGTCCACCACTTTTTGCAAGGCGGCTTCGCTGCCCTGCGGTGTGAGCAGCCCGCGAATGTGGATCATCGCGCAGATGTTGTTCGACACATCCGCCGGCGGCACGGGTGAGGTTTCCCACAATTCCCGCTGCGGAAACGTGAGTGGCTGGAGCCGGATCTCGCCGCTCTCTAACCACTGCTTCAGCCGTGCTCGATTGTCTTGGGACATGCGCGATGGTTAGACTCGGGTTTCTAACTCCAGCTCCACCGCTGCCGATGATTCCTCACCTAGCAGTAGGCCGATCTGCTCATCCGAGAGTGCTTCCAAGTCCACCTTGTCTGCGGATTCAGGCTCGGGGGCGGCCGCTTTGGTCGGCCCGTCGGTCGCGCCGCCCAAGTGCTCGGAAATCAGTAGTGCGATCTGGCCAATGGTGCGGGCGCGCATCAAACTGGCCGGTGGCAGTGCCACGCCGATCGCGCTCTCGATTGAGTTTTCGATTTCCACCGCCATCAGCGAGTCGAGTCCGAGGTCGGTTAGAGGTTGGTCGAAGCGCAGGCCTTCCGGCTTCACCCGCAGCACCGAGCCGACGACGTCGCGCACCGCTTGGCCGATCACGTCGATCCGGTCATCCGCCGAGGCAGCTTCGATTTTCACGCGCCAGTCGCTTTTCGCGCCGTTGTTTTCTGGCCCTTCGACGCCTGCGGCGAAAATATTTTCCAACAGCGGACTCTCTTGGCTACCGCGGAATGATTGCCGCCACTTCGACCAATCGACCCGCAGCGCCATCGCTTGAGTGCTGCCGGCGTTGAGGAATGACTCCATCAGCACGACCACCTCACCGGGTGTTAGAGGAGTGGTGCCTTGGCGGGCGAGATACTCGGCGACACGCTCATTGCGCGCCACATAGCCTTCACCACCAAGTGCGCCCCAGTTGATCGCAAGCGCCGGTAGCCCCAGCGACAGACGGTGATGGGCCAGCGAATCGAGGAACGCATTGGCCGCCGCGTAGTTGGCTTGGGCGGAGTTTCCGAAGATGCTAGAGACGGAGGAAAACATCACGAAGCAATCGAGATCCATGCCGAGCGTGCCTTGGTGAAGCAGCCACGCGCCGTGCGCCTTGGGGGCGAGCACGCTGCGCATCCGCTCGCGATTGAGCACCGAGATCGGCGCGTCGTCGATGACCATCGCGAGGTGGAAGACGCCCTTGAGTGGAGTCGGTCCGGCGGAAATTTCTGTCAGCACGCGAGTCACATCTGCGGGCACTCCGGCGTCTGCTAGCAGCACTCGCACCTCGACGCCGCGAGTCTGAAGTTTCACCAGGAAATCTTCCGCTTCCGGGGTGGAGGCTCCGCTGCGGCTGGTGAGCACGAGGTGTTTCGCGCCGCAGTCCACCAGCCATTCGGCCAGCACCTTGCCGAAGCCGCCGAAGCCGCCGGTGATCAGATAGCAGCCGTTAGGCTTGACCTCGAAGGCGGGCGCGAGCGGCTCACCACGT
>JAYVEJ010000132.1:0-2231 GCA_043748885.1 Luteolibacter sp.
TAAGCCAGTCTTGGACTGGCCGGTTTTTCAGCAGCCTTTATGACCCGAAGGCGAGGAAGCCGCTGAAGCGACGACCGGCGACTATCAGCTCGAGTCAAAGAAGTCAGGCCTCGCTAACTCACAAAACAATCCGTAGATGTGAATGCGCGAGGCCTGACCCGATTCTCTCACATCACCCGCCTATCAAAGTGTCCGCCGTCCGTGCCAATGCTTATTAGCCGGGATTGACCTTTTCGATTGTAAATCCGCGACGCCCTCTTGATCTATTCCACGAGCGAACCCAGCCAATTCCTTCTCTACACCGCGCCGGACGGAGCGGTGAAGGTGGATGTCTTCTTCAAGGAGGAAACCGCTTAGCTCACGCAGAAGGCGCTCGCGTGAGGTATTTTACGAGCACCTGCAAGCGAAAATCTTGGAGCTGATCGCAACGCTGGACGAGCTGCGGGCGAGTGCAGATTACGAGGTGTTCCAGTTCGCGGAGCAGGACGCGGCGGTAGCGGCTAGCGAAGAGTTGGTCGTGGCTGTAGAGCACCGAGCATGACGAAGGAACATGACTTGAATCTTTCTCCGTCGCCACCGTCGATCGCCGGGCTCAGCCCCTCGATCGAGTCCACATCCGGCTTCGCTAACTGGTCCAAAAACTGTCGCGCATACACCGACAGCGATTCCACATACCGCCGCTGGCCCTCGGCATACAGCGTGTGAAATGCCAGCGACGATTTCCCCGACCCGCTCGGCCCCGTGATCACCACAAGCTTCCCGCGCGGGATGTCCACGTCGATGTTCTTCAGGTTATGTTGCCGTGCGCCACGGATTCGGATCGCGTCCACACGCCCACAACAATCCGCCACGCGAAAACTTCCAAGCCTCAAACCTCCATACGGCGATCCAAACAGACCGCCTTGACGCCGTGGCGGTTTCCGTTGAAAAGATCCACTCAGAGTTGGAGTTTTCCTGTCCGTTGAATTCCGCTGCTCTGGCCTTCACCCAGTCTCCGATCCATCCCCGGAACCAATTATCATGGACATCCCGCACTTCGCTCGCTCGCTCTGCCTGACCTTTTTCGCCCTCACCCGACTTCTCGTCGCTGCCGGAGAACCACAGAAATCCCTGCCGCTCCCCGGTGAGATTTTCCTCGTGCAGGGCCGACCCGCCTTCGTGATCCTGCCGGATGCGAAGGTCGCGAAAAAGCCACAGCCCTGGGTCTGGTATGCGCCGACGCTTCCGGGCCTCCCGAGTGCCGCGGAAAAGTGGATGTTCGAGCGATTTACGATGGCCGGCATCGCCATCGTGGGCATCGACATCGGGGAGTCATACGGCAGTCCGGATGGGCGGGCGGTTTACTCGTCCTTCTACACCGAGCTGACCGGCAAGCGCGGCTTCGCAACCAAGGGCGTGATGTTAGGACGCAGCCGCGGCGGACTGATGACCCTCTGTTGGGCTGCGGAAAACATCAACAAGGTCGCGGCGTTCGCAGGCATCTATCCGGTGTGCAACATTGCGAGTTATCCCGGAGTGGAAAAAGCAAGCGGGGCCTACCATCTCAGCAAGGACGAGCTGGCCGGCAAACTTGCGGAGCACAATCCGATCGACCGGCTCGGTCCGCTCGCCAAAGCAGGCATCCCGTTTTTCGCGATTCATGGCGACAAGGACACGACCGTTCCACTCGATTCGAACTCCGGCGAAATGCGGAAACGATACGAAGCACTAGGCGGAAAAATGAAACTCGTCATTGTGCCGGGACAGGGGCATAACATGTGGGATGGATTTTTTCACTGCCAGGAACTGGTGGACTTTGTCATCGCTAACGCATTTTGACCGTTAGACACTAATAGAAAGTTACCAGTCCCGACTAACAAGCATTGGCGTCTGGTTTTCATGGAGGCGGGCGGAATCTCAGGGGATTCGCGTGGGAATCATCCGCCGACCAAGGGGGCGGTATATCTTGAGGTCGGTGGCGGTGGTAAGCTGGAGTGGATCGGGCAGGATTGCCGGGAGACGGACCAGACAGGCGTCGGCGATGTTCATGGGAAACCACGTTTCATGAACCACACCATCATCGCGAGCCAGCCGAGAAACGCTCCGGCATAACTCCCGAGATGGATCGCCGTCACGCGGTTGAAGGCAGTGGTATCGGTGACTCCCAGCGAGTCCAACGCATCCCGCCAATCGGGACGATTTCCAAACAGAACCGGCCCGACGAAGTAGCCGATGACCGCGAAAAAAATCGT
>JAYVEJ010000133.1:0-2230 GCA_043748885.1 Luteolibacter sp.
GCGACGGCGCGGACCAGCGCTTTTTGCGCGTCCTCGGCATAGAACTGTTGGAAAAACGAGCTCTCGCTGGAGAGCGATTTGAGATCTGCGAGAATGGCGGCTTGGCGCTGCTTCTTTTTGTAAAAGCTGATGCAGGATAAGATCACCACTCCGGTGGCGATGAGAAAGATGGCGCGGGAAATGATGTAGCGAATACTCGGGGCTTCCATGATCAGTTAGGTCCAGATAGATTTCGGTTTCTTGGCTTCTTTGGGCTTTTCCTCGAAGATCTTGCGCTCGCGGCAATTGAACATCGCCTCCTCGCGGGTGATGAGGTGCGCTTCGAAAAGTTGCATGATGCTTTGGTCGATGGTGCGGTTGCCTTCCTTGTAACCGATCTCCATCAGGCCGACGATTTGCTCAAGCTTCCGCTCGCGGATGCAGTTGCGGATGCCGTGGCTGGGCCGCAAAACTTCGGACGCGAGCACCCGCCCTTGGCCATCGGCGCGGGGGATCAGGCGCTGGCAAACGATGCCTTCCAGCGCGGTGGCAAGTTGGGTGATGATCTGCGGTTGCTGGTCGGCGGGAAACACATCGACGATGCGGTCGATGGTCTGCGGGGCATCCGGGGTGTGGAGGGTGGCGAGGACGAGGTGGCCAGTTTCCGCAGCAGTTAGAGCGATGCGGATGGTGTCGAGATCGCGCAACTCGGAGACCACGATGACGTCGGGATCTTGGCGCAGCGCCTGCCGCAGGGCGCGGGGAAAACTGCGGGTGTCGTTGCCGACTTCGCGTTGTTTGATCAGACACGAGCGATGCTCATGGATGAACTCGATGGGGTCCTCAAGGGTGATGATCACGCCGTTGCGAGTCTCAGCGATGCGTCTAACCATCGACGCCAGCGTGGTGGATTTCCCCGAGCCGGTCACGCCGGTGACGAGGATGAGTCCGCCGCGCAGGTTGCAAAGCTCGTGGATGCCGGAGTGGTGGCCGAGGGTTTCCAGCGCAGGAATCTCCTGGGAAATGAAGCGGAACGCCGCCTCCACATGGCCGCGGGCGATGTGGACATTGCCCCGGAAGCGGCCGACGCCTTCGACTTGCAGCGCGTAGTCGAGCTCCCATTCTTGCTCGAGGGTGGCGCGTTGCGCTTCGGTGAGCGTGTCGAGGATGAGATCCCGGACGGTGTGAGGGTCTAGCAGGACTTGGTCGAAGGGGACGATGGCTCCATTGACCCGCGCACAGGCCGGTGCCCATGCGCTGAGGTGGAGATCCGAGCCGCCAAGGGCGATGGTCTGGCGGAGGTATTCAGTGATGTCAGTGGCCATAGGAGTTAGATTTAGCCGGTGATTCCGCGCATGGCGCGATCAAAATCCTGCGGCCGCGCACAGGTCGCGCGGGCGACCTCGGGGTCGAGGTAGCCCTGCTGCACGGAGGCGACGAGGTATTCCAAGAACGAGCAATTCGTGGGTTCAGTGGATTTCAAAAGGTGATCTTGAAGTTCTGTCAGGCGGTTCTCCAGAATCCACCGGCGGGTGGCGGCTTCGTTTTGCATGTGCTCGACGGCGACAAAAAGTCCGCCGCCGCGGCGAGGCAGAAGTTGCTGGGAAATGATGCCGATGAGCTGGCCTGCTAGAAGGTGATAGGCCTCATGAGCACCCTGCTTGAGCAGGTGGGAAAAGCGGTCGAGCGTCTCGATGACGCTGCTGCTGTGGAGGGTGGAAATGACGAGGTGGCCAGTGGCTGCGGACTGAAGGGCGGTGGCGGCGGTTTCCTGATCGCGAATTTCACCGAGAAACAACACGTCCGGGCTTTGGCGCAGGGCCGAACGCAAGCCAGTGCCAAAGTCCACGGAGTCTTGGCGGATTTCCCGTTGGGAAAACATCGACTGGTCGTTGGTGAAGAGGAACTCGATGGGATCCTCAAGCGTGACGATGTGGCGTTGGAAGTTGTGGTTCAGCCAGTCCAGGCAGGACGCGACGGTGGTGGATTTCCCCGAGCCGGTGGGGCCGGTCACCAGCACGAGACCATGCCGCCGCTGGATCCACGATTGAAGCAACGGTGCCGGCAACCCGAGCTCCGCGAGCGCGGGAATCTCATTGCGGATCGGCCGCAGCACCCCGGCGAGCCGACCGAGTGTGTGATAGAGATTCACCCGCAGCCGCCCGCCGCCGGGGACGCGCCACGAGATGTCGGCCTCCAGATGGGCGGTCGGCTCGATGCCGCAGGATTTCCAAAACTCTTCCATCGCCAC
>JAYVEJ010000134.1:0-2227 GCA_043748885.1 Luteolibacter sp.
ACTAGCGAAACCACGGCGAACACCAAAGCGGCAGTCGCAGCGGCCAAGCCCGCCAATGGCGCTGGGGAAAACATCCGGCTCCACCACGGCTTGGGTGCAATTAACAACCGTGCCGCACGCAGCGTGTCATCCGCAAATCGAACTCCCGCAGTCTTGGATGGAGCTTGGTCTAGCAGCTTCCAAACGGCGTCGGATTCCCAAGAGTCGTCGGAAGGGGGTGAGTTGCGGTTCATGACGGTGCGAAGTTCTACGGCGAGGGAAACCCAACGCGGACTCGAAAGTTGCGTGGCATCATCGGGAATTAAGGTTGCGGATTTTACACCCCGCGTTTGTCGCCCCACAGCCGGATGTGGAGGCGATCGCAAAAGCGGAACCCGCGGTCTCGGCAGGTTTCCGCGAGCCAGATCGCGTGGCGATCCAGATCGGCGCAGGTCCGGCCCTCGGGCATCAACAACACCCGTGAGCGGGGCAGCGCATGGGTCGTTAGAAGCGCTTCGATTTCCTCCAAGTCGGTCGGCTCGGCCACCACAAACTTGAACCACGCCTTGGGCGAGGCCGCGAAAAGCTGTAGCGCCGCCCCATTCAGCCGCAGCGATTCCGGCATCCCGGCGTTGGCCAATTTCGGAGAAACATTGAACTGGTTCGCCGCCTCATGGAAAGCCGCCGAGGGAAGCCGCGTGCCGTTAGTTTCCACCTCGAACTGGTGCTCCGGCTGCCGCTCGCGAATGTGCCCGATCATTTCGAGAAACGCCGACTCCTGCAAAAGTGGCTCGCCGCCAGTGATCACCGTGCGCAAACAACCGTACGTTAGAATCTGCTCCGCCGCCTCTAGCGGCTCGATTTCACAAGTCACTTCCGCCTTCCGATGCTTCGCATACCCCGGTAGCGCCTCCTTCTCGTGCGGCCACGGCGTGCCCTCGAAATTCCAAGTGTGATCCGTGTCGCACCAGACGCAATGGAGGTTGCAGCGGGACGCCCGAATGAACACCGCAGGCGCACCGACGCTCACGCCTTCGCCTTGGATCGTGTGGAAAATTTCAGGGCCGTCGCCAAGTTTCGCGAGTTTCATGGACGCACCGGATGAAACACGGATGCACGAGGATGGACATTGATTTTTCACGCCGATAGATTTTCCCCATGAGCATCATCACTGGCCGCGGCGATTCCGGCGACACCGATCTGTTATTCGGTAAACGCATCGCGAAGACTTCCCTGCGGATCGAAGCCCTCGGCAATGTGGACGAACTCAACGCCGCGCTAGGTCTCGCCCGCGCCGCCTCCCACGATCCTGCATGGATCGCGCTGATTGATCGGCTGCAGGCGTTGCTCGTCGGGCTGATGGGACAGCTCGCTTATTTGCCCGAGGATGAAGCCCGCTATCTTGAGAAAAAATATGCGACGCTGACTGCCGAGGATCTGGTTTGGATCGTAGCAGAAGCTCATCGCTACGAGGCGCAAGGTGTCCAATTCACCGGCTGGGCGAGGCCCGGTGCCGACGGCTCGTTGACCCGCGCCAGCCTTGATTTAGCAAGGGCCTTCGCCCGCCGCGCGGAGCGCAGCGTGCTCGCCCTTCACGAATCGGGCGAACCGGTGCCCGAGGTCGTCCGACTGTTCTTCAACCGCTTGTCGGATCTGTTATGGATCCTTGCCCGGGTGGTCAACGGATGACCGCTGCGGCTGATTTTTAAAGAAGGCAAAAAGAGGTTGCCAAGGGCGGATCGAGTTCCTAGCGTCCCGCCCTCCAAGGGCAGGTGTCAGAGTGGTCGAATGAGCACGCTTGGAAAGCGTGTGTGGCAGCAATGTCACCGAGGGTTCGAATCCCTCCCTGTCCGCCATTTTACTTAACCATCAAAGGGTTATGTAAATGGATTTTCGAAACCGACAAAGTGTTGGCTTCCCGTTGAGCCGCCGTTGAGCCAATTTTCTCAATACTCGCGCGGATCATGAAGCTGTTGATCCAAGCCACGCAGTTATTTCTGCTGCCCCGGCAGGCGGCGCAATGCATCTCGCTGAGAAGATGAAGCCCGGCCGGCTCGGTTCTCTGAGTCTTTTTTTGCCCCTCGGATCAACACCTCTCTCAAGGCGGATTCTTTTTTCGCAGACCCGTTAGTGGCTTTTGTTCCCTTGGCAGTCGTCGCACTCTCCAAAATTCTCGTCACCTCGCTGGCAGGAATCAAAGTGCGACCACGCTCGGTAATCTTGGTGACCTTGCCGTCGTAAATTTGGC
>JAYVEJ010000135.1:0-2221 GCA_043748885.1 Luteolibacter sp.
GTCTTTGACATTTCCGTGGACGATTTGGACGGCGGGATCACAACCTTTGGAAACGAAGAGCGCGGCCCAGAGATCGTAGGCTTCTTGGTCGAAATGGCCAGGGTCGCCTGGTTTCGGGGCGTAAACCGAGGCGTAGAGGCGGTGGGCGGGGAGACCCCAGCGCTCGACGACGAGTTCCCACGCCCATTGGATGGCTTCCTTTTTGAAATAGTTTCCGAACGACCAATTCCCGAGCATTTCGAAGAACGTATGGTGATAGGTGTCGTAGCCGACGTCTTCGAGGTCGTTGTGTTTGCCGCCGGCGCGGATGCATTTTTGGGTATCGGCGGCGCGCGGTGGATCGTAGGGGGCTTTTTCGACGCCGAGGAAATAGGGGACGAACGGATTCATCCCGGCATTGGTGAACAGCAGGCCGGGCGACTGCGGCAGCAGCGAGGCGGAGGGGACGATGGTGTGCTGTTTTTCCTGGAAAAAATCGAGGAAGGATTGGCGGATTTCGGCGGAGGTCATGGGGAAGTTGTTGGGAAGATGGATCGGGGCGAGGACGCCCAATACTGGCGGGACAGGTTATAAATTAGGAGAATTCAACCGCAGATGGACAGGATGCACGCAGATAAATTGGATGAAAACGTAGTCTTTATCTGTGTGCTTCATCTGCGTGCATTGGTGTTTATCTGCGGTTAAAATTCTTAAACTGACAGGGTCTGGCGCGGGGCGCGCCAGCCACTTTGGCAAGGGGCGGCGAAGATGGCGGAGGGCCGGGGGCGGTGTAAAGCCTTGGCTGGAGGCTGGGACCTGAGTAGGAACTTCTAGGCAAAAGCGCCTAGTTCACTCTTCGTCGTCGATGGCTCCACCCCGCGGGATCATCTGCGGCTCAACCGGGTTGGCGCGGGGAACTTCGGGGAAGGCGGGAATCGCACGCAAGGGCGGAATTTCCTCCACGGGCTTTGCTTTCAACGGAGGTTCTTCCACGGGGGTCGCCTTCAGCGGAGGAGCTGGCGGTGCTTCCACGGGGAGAACCCGGTTAGGTTTCACCAGCACGGCTTTTGGCGTAGGAGGCTCTTCGATGATCACGGCTTTTTGCGGCGCGATTTGCATCTGCTCCTTAGTCGGCGGGGTTTTACGCATGCGGATTTCCACCCGGCGGTTGGCGGCTTGCTCCTCGGCGGTGCCGGAAATGACGATAGGTTGGTAGCGACCGAAGCCGCGGGTGATGATTTTTGAGGCATCCATTCGCAAGGAGTTGGCGAGGTAAAGTTTCACGGCCTCGGCGCGTTTGATGGACAAGTTGAGGTTGAAATCGTCGCCGCCGACGAGATCGGTGTGGCCCTCGATCCAGCAGTAGAGGCCGGGATTGCGGTCCATCAGCAGGCCGAGTTTCATCAGGCCGACTTTGGAACTATCGCGGAGTTCTGCGCTGTTGAACTCGAAGAGTAGATCGCTGGGCAGCATGGTTTTCTTGCTGAGCAGGATGTTCGCGGGGAGATCGAGCATCGCATCGAGCGAGGCCACGCCGTCGAGGGTGCCTTTCTCGACCTTGCCGTTGGCGCCTTGGCGGATGAGTTCTTCGGTAAATTTCCCGAGTTCTGAGTCATCAGCCTGGACGGCACCGGGGTCCACCGTGATCTGGCCGACCTCGGCGGGCCGGATGGATTCCGGCTGGCGACCGAGTTCGGGGAGGTCGGCTTCGATTTCAAAACCAGAGGAAACCTCGGGCGCGACGGACTCTGGAGAACCCTCCTTGGCGGGGTTGTTCAGGCGGAGCGCGTATTGGGCCTCAATGATATCTGGCTTGATATCCATTTCCTGATCCTTGGGTAAATTCTCCAGAATCTCGATGTCCTCGAGCAAGGCAGCGGTGTCGGTGGGCGGCTTGATCACGTCCTCCGGCGGAAGCGATTGTTCGGCATCGAGCGGACGGATTTCCACTTGGTGGACGTCGATAGGACGGGTGCTGAGTTCGCGAGCTTGCTCGAATTTGAACGCGATCTTCATTTGGTCGAGCGCGAAGAAAACGATCACATGCAGCAGAATCGACAGCAACATCGCCACCGCAGCCCACCATCCGAGATGGTCGGGACCGGGCAGGCGGTAAGCCCCCCCGCGACGCGATGCACTCCATGAATAGGTCTCCGCCACGGCGCGACTATACCCGGAAGTAATGGGCTGGCAATCCCCAGAAAGGCTGATTATCGTCCGGTTTGGCACCTCGTGTGCTCAT
>JAYVEJ010000136.1:0-15327 GCA_043748885.1 Luteolibacter sp.
CAAGCGCGGCGGAGTGGTGGGACCGTATTACACTCAGATGATCGACCGAGTGCATTATGTGCTCAACAATCTCGCCACTGAGTTTCCGGCCTACACGGGCGGCGGCTACGAGATTGTCGGCTTCGGTTGGCACCAAGGGTGGAATGATCAGGGGCAGGCGACTTCAGTGTATGAAGACAATCTGGTCGATCTCATCAAGGACGTCCGCACCGAGTTCGCGGTGCCGAATCTGCCGGTCTCTATCGCCATCACCGGCATGGCCAACAGCGCGTGTCAGACGATCTTGCAGGCGCAGTTGAATGTCGGAAATCCCGCGCTGCACCCTGAGTTTACCGGCACCGTGGCCTCAGTGGATACGCGCCCCTTTGACTATGGAGTTCTACTGGGCACCAGCAACGAGGGCGTTCACTGGAACTGGAATGGCGAGAGTTATTTCAACATCGGCGAAAGCATGGGCCAAGCGATGTTGTCGATGTTAGCAAGTCCGGCGAAACAAATCCTAACCTTTGATTTCCCCGGCCTACCCGCGACGACCCTCACGGGAACTAACATCAGCGTCACCGTTCCCTCTGGCACCAATGTCACAGCCCTCGCGCCGACTTATACCTTGTCGCCTCTAGCCACCGCTTCCCCAGCTTCCGGCACTGCTAGAAACTTCACCACACCCCAAACTTACACCGTCACCGCGCAAGATCTAACCACCCAAGTCTATACCGTGACGGTGACCCTCGCCGCATCACCCTACAGCACTTGGGCTAGCAACCCCGCGCAGGGACTCACCGCTGGCGTGAACGACGCTGCCCTGGCGGATCCCGATGGCGATGGTCTATCCAATCTGCTGGAGTTCACTCTCGGCGGTGCGCCGATGGTTTCATCACAAGCGATTCTGCCAGCACTTACTAAACCCGCAGGGAGTTGGTTGTTTGAATATGAACGCAGCGATGCGGCACAACCCTCCACCACTCAGGTCGTGGAATACGGCAGTGATCTAACTGGCTGGACGCCGGTGACCATTCCGACGACCAGCGCAGGCATCGTAACCATCACTCCCGGCAGCCCATCTGACCATGTGGTTGTCACCCTTCCCGTTGGCGGAAGTCAGCAGTTTGTCCGGCTCAAAGTGAGCCAATAACCGATCTACGTTACGATGACTAAAAACCTAATTTCCACTCGCATCGCGCTAGCACTCTTGCTGGCCTGCTCATCGTTCGCATTCGCCGCTGTGCCCGACCTCACTGGGGCAGGGGTGATCGCTGCTTTAAAAAGCGATCCCAACTATAGCAACCGTCCCTACAGTGAGACCTACAATCTTGGCCCCACCGGGCTGCGCGGCTGGATCTACATCGACGGCAACAACGCAGGCGATTACGGGCTGATCACCGCGCCGAGTCGGCAAATTTTAGTCACCGTCGCCAGCACTCCGGCCAGTGCGGTGCTAGCAGTGGATGACGTGATCCTCGGCACCATCGCGGCTAACAGTGGAGTCGTGCCAGCTTTCACCAGTGATTGCCGGAAAGCCTTGGGCGTGGCGATCGGCGATGCCGAAAAAACCGGTGCTGGCACCCTCCGAATCAGCCGTTGGCGCGCAGGTGTCATTTCCGATGTGAACATTCCCATGACCATCATGGGCGATTACACCGCCACCTCTCCTTACACTTGTCCGAAGTCAGCGTTGGTCCTCGCCAATGCCCGCATCAAACTCGTCAGTCAGCTCAAGGCCGACTCTAACTTTCTGAGCTACGGCTACGGCGGCGCGATCAACGGACTGGCGCTGTTAGCGAGTGTGGCCCCTGGAGACGCGGATTACGCCATCGTCCAGACGCGTTTGAAAACCTTTGCTGATGCGCTGGCAGCTAATACTTTGCAGCCATGGGGCCAAGAGATGTGGACTTGGTCCTATATGAATATTTTCCTCAGTGAGTATTACTTGCGCAGCGTGGCGGATGGCGCACCGGACGCCAGTGTCTTGGCAGGCATCAGTCGATTCACCGTCGCCATGGCCAAGGCCCAAAGTCGTTATGGCACCTTCAGCCACGGCGGAACGCCCCCGAGACCCGATGGCAGCCTGCATGGCACGGTCACTCCCTACGGCCCGGTGAATGCGGCGGGGATTCCTACTAACATTGCCATCGTTATGGGTAAAAAAGCCCTGGTGGCAGGCAGTCAAGCCATCGACCCGGAGATCGACCCGGCGATCCAGCGTGGCTCGGACTTTTTCAGTTACTATATGAACAAGGGCTCGATCCCCTATGGCGAACATGAACCCTGGGCAGGCGGGCATTCGTCTAACGGTAAGGACTCAATGTGCGCTGTGTTTTTTGGTTTGCAGGACACTCGCTCTGCGGAAGCTGAGTACTTCTCCCGCATGTCGGTGGCGGGCTGCACCGGCCGCGAATACGGCCACACCGGTCAAGGCTTCAGCTATCTATGGGGAGCCATGGGAGCCAATATCGGCGGACCGACGGCGGTGGCAAAGTATATGGAAAACTTCCGTTGGCACACCGATCTGGCACGCCGCACCGATGGCTCGTTCGCCTATGATGGGCAGGAGCAATACGGCGGCGGCGGGACGGCGGACGGCAGCTATCTGGGCAAGTGCGGCTACAATGATATCAATCCCACGGCCACCTATTTACTTTCTTTCGGTGTCTCATTGCAGCGGCTTTACATCACTGGCAGAAATGCGATTCCGGCTAACACCCTGAGTCCCGCCAAGGTGGACAACGCGATGGCTGCTGCGACTTATAAATTGGATTGCCCCGCTTTCACCACTGCCCAGTTGCTTGCTGCGTTGAGTGAGTACGATCCGGTGGTGCGCAACAGTGCTGCCGCGGAACTCGCCAGCCGCACTCTAACCACCACGGAACTCAACAACCTAATTGCCTCGATCACTAACGGCACCCTGAGCAGTGATCCGAGCACTCGCATGGGTGCTTGCCAAGCACTGGGCGCTCGCCAAGCCAGCGGTGCGCTGACCGCTTTAGGCCAACGCCTTTCTGATACCGACCTGTGGGTCCGTGGTAAAGCCGCCCAAGCGCTGCGGATGTATGGCGCGGGTGCTAACGGACAACGAGACACGATGCTCACCGCCTTCGCCGCCAACGCCACCGATCCGGAGGTGATCGTGTGGAACGATCCGGTGCAGATCGCCAATAACTTCCTATCCTTCGCGCTGTTTGGCGATTCGGTTTATGGCGGCGGCAACATCGCACCCTACACCATCAGTGCAGCCAAGAACCTGCTCTATCCGGCAGTCAGGGCTGGCTTGAAACAACCCGATTCCAACCCGCGGCTGGGGGTTTCCAACTTCACCTATAACTATCTAACTCTAGCGGATGCGCAGGCGCTGACCCCAAATCTTTTTGCCGTCGCCACCACCGAGGCTCTAGCAGATACGATGTGGCACGGAGAAGCCCGTGCCGCCGGAATCCAAGCGGTGGCCAAGTTCAAGCCCGCCGAAGCCATTGCGATCGCCCTCTCGATGATGGAGGTCGAGCAGGGCTACGGTTGGGGAGCTCAGCATTTCCAGATCGCAGCGATGAATGTCATGAGCTCCTTCGGGGACGCCGCCAGATGGACGCTGCCCGCCCTCCGCCAGTATGCTCTCATTTGGGACACGACCTCCTCCCAATACCCCGTTCTTAACAACACCATTGCCAGCATCGAGGCGGCCATCACTTCGCCCGCTGGCATGATCAACTTGGTCGCCGTGGCGACGCCGCAAGTCGTCGTCACCCCTGTTTCTACTGCTAAGGCGATCACCCTAACTGGAGTTTCGCCCCGCGGTGCCATGACATTTACCAACGTCACCACGCCCGCCCATGGCACGCTCACTGGCACGGCTCCGAACCTGATCTATACCCCGACCGGCGGCTACACCGGCCCGGATTATTTTACATTTCGGACAGTTGACAGTTTAACCACCTCCGATCCCGGTACGGTGAGTATCATCGTGGGGACCGCTGGCACTGGATTAAAAGGTGAGTACTTTGATAATACGAATTTCATCAATCTGAAACTCACCCGCACCGATCAGCAGTTGAACTTCGACTGGGGCACCGGTTCGCCGGACCCCTTGCTCGGCGCAGATACATTTAGTGTGCGCTGGAGCGGCCAGTTGCTGGTGCCGGAAACTGGGAGTTATACATTCTCGACGCTCAACAGCGACGGTGCGCGTTTGTTTATCAATGGAGTTCCGGTGATCAATGACTATGTGGATCAGACGACGAGTTGGAAAGACGGCGTTCCCGTTAGTCTGACGGCGGGCCAGAGGGTGGAGCTGCAAATGGAGTATTATGAAAACACTGGCTCAGCGGTGGCGAAGCTCAAGTGGAGAGGTCCGACATTGGCCGGGATCAATGGCTCGATCATCACCAAAGAGTGGCTTTACGACGGCACGGGCATCACCAATCGCACGCCCTATGCGCACGCGCAGACGGTGAGTCTAGTCCAGAACTCGCCCCAAGTGATCACTCTAACTGGCAGCGGTGTCGGCCAGACTCCGCTGGTTTATTCCGTCATCACCCAGCCTGCTTACGGCACCCTCACCGGAGCTGCACCTAACCTTACTTACACGCCGGCGGCAAACTACAGCGGCTCGGATAGTTTCACCTTCCTCGTCAACAACGGCACCAGCAACTCCGCCCCGGCCACCGTCTCCATCGGCATCTGGGCTGGCTCGCCGACGTCGTACTTCTGGACCAATGCCGTGGCTGGCAATTGGAGTGGCTCCTTTTGGTCCAACTCGGCGGGTGGCGCAGTCACCCCGGCAGTCGGCGGAAATTCATCCTACAGTTTGAATTTCGACAAAGCGGGCACCTACACCACGACCCAAGATTTGAATAACAATTATCTATTCAATCAGCTCAACCTAGCCGGCAATGTAACATTTGCCGGAACCAACAGTTTGGCGCTTACATCGAATGGCTCACTCCTGCCGCAGATCAATCAGAACAGTGCAAACTCTGTCACCTTCAACACGCCCATCAATCTAGCAGCGATGACTTCGTTCGGCGGCGTTGGCGGCGGATCCATCGAAATATCTGGCGTGATCTCCGGCAGCGGTGGGGTGAACAAGGACTGCCCCGGCACCTTGCAACTCTATGGTCTAACGCCGAATCCCTACAGCGGCGGCACCATCGTCAATGGCGGCACGCTCCATTTGGGAGCCTATATCAATGGTGTCAGCCCGAACTGCGTCAATCCCGCAGGGGCGGGATCGGTCACGCTCAACAGCGGTGGCGTCATTCAGTTTGACCGTGTCGTCGCGTCGAACGCCCTAACTGTAAATGGTGGCACGCTCCACACTCCTAACGGTTGGGGGGCTGCCTGGAGCGGGGCGATCACCCTCAACGGCACTGTAACGATCAATACAGATGGCGGCCCGCTAACTTGCAGTGGCATCATTGGCGGAGCCGGTGGATTTACCAAGGCGGGTACGAGCCCGTTGTATCTCTCCGGTAATAATAGTTTCTCCGGTGCTAAAAAGGTCACTGTCGGCACCTTGTCCTGCTCGAACGTCGCCGCACTTGGCACCGGTAGCCTCGACATCACCCTCGGGGCGATGGTCGCGCTGAACTACTCCGGCAGCCGGACTCTCGCCGCGCTCACCTTCAATGGTGGCTCGCCGGTAGCCCCCGGCACCTATGGTTCCACCGCCTCGTCGGCGACTAATCCAAATAACACCTACTTTTCCGGCACCGGCACGATCACGATTCTTCCGTCAAGCTCCACCGCGCTCGCTCTAACGAGCGGGAGCACGCCGTCCAGTCCCGGCACGCCGCTGACTTTCACCGCCACAGTGACGGGCACCTCGCCGACCGGTAGCGTGGCGTTTTATGACGGCACGGCCCTGCTCGGCAGCAGCGCCCTGAACGGTGCGTTCCAAGCCAGTTTCACCACCAGCAGTCTGGTGATCGGCTCTCACAGCATCACCGCGAAGTATGTGGGAAATGCGACGAACGCGAGCAGCAGTTCCGCCGCCATAATGATCGATGTCACCAGCCTGACGGCAGCCCCGCCCACCAATTTGTACGCCGCGCTTGGTAATAACAACATCGGTCTAACTTGGACGACATCAGCCGGGGCGACTAGCTATTATGTGAAACGCTCGCTCGTTAGTGGCGGTTCCTACATTGTGATTGGCAATCCCAGCACGGCCAATTTCAGCGACCTAACGGCGACTAATGGCACCCCCTATTTCTACGTCGTGTCCGCCCGCAATGCAGCCGGGGAAAGCGCGAACTCCAGTGAAGTCACTGCCATTCCCGCCGCGCAGCTCTCTAGCACAACACTCACCTCGTCCCTCGGAAACGCGGGGGTTTATGGCGATACCGTGGCGTTTACCGCGACCGTCGGCGGCGGCAGCGCCACGGCGGTCGGCTCGGTGACGTTCAAGGATGGTGCCACGGTGTTAGGTAGTGGCACTTTGGATGGTGCCGGCCAAGCAACCTATACTTCCAGCGCACTTACGCTGGGCAGCCATTTGATCACCGCTACTTTCAGCGGAGATGTCATCTACGGCACCAGCGTTTCGCCCGGGTTTAACTATGCGGTGAGTGGTAAACCGGTGACCATCACCGGACTCGCAGCCTTAAATAAAGCTTATGACGGCACCACCGCCGCTGCGCTAACAGGCGGCAGCGTGGTCGGCGTGCTCGGCGGCGATACCGTGACCGTGGTCGCGGGCAGCGGCACTTTCGCCAATGCCAACGCCGGGACTTGGGCGGTGACTGTTAGTGGTTGCTCACTTGGCGGCAGCAGTGCGGGAAATTATCTACTATCAGCCCAACCGACGGTTGCCAACGCCACCATCACCGCGCGGTCAGTCGTGTTGACGGGCAGCCGACTCTATGACGGCACTGTGACGGCGTCAGGCTTGTCGGTCGCTAACAATGTTGATGGTGTAAATCTCGGCGTGACGGGCAGTGCCAGCTTGGCCGGCAAGGATGTCGGCTCGCAGGCGATACTTATCAATTACGCGACACCAGTAAGGGTAAGGATTGGCACCGGCAACACGGGCACCGGAGCTAGCACCTCTTTCAGCGTGACGATGGCCGCGGCTCCGGTTTCCGGCAATACGATGGTCGCGGTGATCTCCACCCGCGGCTCCAGTGCCGACAGGGTAACTGCGATCACGCAAACTGGTGCCATCTGGTCACGCACTGCTCAAGCGACCAATACCAATGGCACCACCACCGAAATCTGGGTTGCGCCCAACGTCTCAAGTGCCGGGACGGGGATCACCATCACCCAAGCATCACTCCGCTCGGCGGCGGTGGTGATGGAGTATTCCGGCGTGCTCGCGGTGAGTCCGACCGACCAGGCTAACAACTCCACTGGGAGCAGCGTCTCGCCAGTGACCGGGACGACAGCAACGACCATCCAAGCCAACGAGTTGTGGGTCGGGGGCATTGGTTTTATCAGCGGCACCCCCACCTTGGGGACCATTCTCAACAGCTTCGCCCCGGTGATCAGCGCCCAATCCATCAGTGGCACCGCTGGCAACAACGCAAAGGTTTACGCCCTCGAACGGATCGTAAACACCACCGGGACCGCGTCGTCCGGAGGAACCCTCAGTGCGTCGGCGCAGTGGTCCGGCGCGATTGCCACCTTCAAGGCGGCGACGACCGGTTCCTTGACGCTCACCGGTTCGGCGGCGGGCAACTACACGCTAGTCGGCATGAGCGGTACCATGACCATCACGCCCAAGGCTCTGTCCGTCACCGGTCTAACGGCCAGCGCCAAAGTTTATGACGGTCTGTCCGCCGCAACGTTGAGCGGGACGGCGGCATTTCTCACGTCACAAGCTGCGGGTGCCGGAACGACCAGCGACGGCAAGCCCTACACCGGTGATGCGCTGGCCCTGGGTGGCACGGCGGCGGCAACCTTTGCGGACCCCAACGTGGCCACAGCCAAGGCAGTGAGCGTGACAGGGTTGACCCTCACCGGCACGGCTAGCGGCAATTACACCCTCACGCAACCGGTCGGCCTGACGGCTAACATCACCGCCAGCCCGCTGACGGTCACGGCCAGCAACCAAAGCAAGACTTACGGCCAGACCGTGAACTTCGGCAGTGGCAGCACGTTGTTTACCAGCAGCGGCCTGCAAAATAGTGAAACGATTGGTTCAGTGACACTCACCTGCACCGGCGGCGGCGCGGCGGCGGCTGTTGCGTCCTACCCAATCACACCCAGCACCGCTACCAGTGGCACGTTTGCTGTAGGTAACTATAGCATTAACTATGTGGATGGTATCTTGACGGTGGATAGAGTGACTTACCAATCCTGGGCAACTCAAGCCGCTCAGGGTCTCACGCCCGGCGTCAATGACAGCCCTTCGGCTGATCCAGACGGCGATGGTATTTCCAACCTGATGGAATTCGCCCTCGGCGGTGCGCCAATGGTTTGCTTGCAGTCGATCCTGCCGACGTTCACGAAGCCGGCTTCCGACTGGGTGTTCGAGTATGACCGTAGCGACGCGGCGCAGACCTCCACCACTCAGGTCGTCGAATACGGCAGTGATCTAACTGGCTGGACTCCGGTGGTCATTCCGACGACCAGCGCCGGGATCGTAACCATCACTCCCGGCAGTCCATCCGATCATGTCGTTGTCACCCTTCCCGTTGGTGGAGGTCAGCAGTTTGTCCGTCTCAAAGTGAGCCAATAATCGATCTATTTTATGATGATTAAAAACCCAAATGCCACTCGCATCGCACTAGCACTCTTGCTGGCCTTACAATCGGCGGTATTCGCCTATTCGCCGCAGCCAGACCTTACCCTAGCAGGGGCCATCGCCGCGCTGAAGGCCGATCCCAATGCCTCGCGACCTTACACTGAAACCTATAACCTCGGAGCCACCGGCCTGCGCGGCTGGATTTACATCGACTCTAACAATGCCGGGCAGCAAGGTCTTATCACCGCGCCGAGTCGGCAAATTTTAGTCACCGTGGCAAGTCCTCCGGGCAGCGCGGTGCTGGCGGTGGATGACCTGATCCTCGGTGCGATGGCGGCTAACAGTGGCACGGTGCCGGCTTTCACGAGTGATTGTCGTAAGGCATTCGGCGTGGCAATCGGCGAGGCCGAAAAGACCGGGGCCGGCACGCTGCGAGTCAGACGCTGGCGCGCAGGCATTACCACCGATGTGAATATCCCGATGACCATCATGGGCAATTACACGGCCACGGCTCCTTACTCCTGCCCGAAGTCCGCGCTGATCCTCGCCAATGCCCGCACCAAGTTCGTCAGTCAGCTCCTCGCCGACCCGAATTTCCTTACTAACAGCTACGGCGGAGCCATCAAAGGACTGGCCCTGCTGGCCAGCGTGGCGCCCGGCGATGCGAACTATGCCGCCGTGCAAACGCGCTTGCAGACCTATGCCCACGCGCTGGCTCCTGCAAATCTAACTCTGACTGGCTGCGATACATGGCACTGGGGATATATCAACATTTTTCTCAGTGAGTATTATTTGCGCAGCGTCGCGGACGGCGTGCCCGACGCCAGCGTGCTTTCTGGCATTAACAAATACACCGTCGCCCTCGCCAAAGGCCAGAGTAAGTACGGGACCTTCGGCCACGGCGGCGCGGAGCAACACGCGGATGGTAGTTTGCACGGCTCGATCTCGTGGTATGGCCCGGTGAATGCGGCGGGCATCCCTGCGAATATCGCCATCGTCATGGGTAAAAAAGTGCTGTTAGCAACCGGCGGTGCGGTGGATCCAGAAATCGATCCCGCCATCGAGCGTGCGTCGAATTTCTTTGCCTACTATGTCAACAAAGGCCCGATTCCTTACGGCGAACACGAGCCATTTGCCGATGCTCATGCCTCTAACGGCAAGGATCCGATGGCCGCCGTGCTATTCGGTCTGCAGGCGAGTCGCCCGGTGGAAACGGAGTATTTCGCCCGCATGAGCGTGGCGGGCTGCACTGGCCGCGAATACGGCCACACCGGCCAAGGCTTCAGCTATCTGTGGGGGGCTATCGGCGCCAATATGGGCGGGCCGACGGCGACCGCGAAGTATATGGAAAATTTCCGTTGGCATACCGATTTGGTGCGCCGTACGGATGGCTCGTTCACTTATGAAGGGCAGGAGCAATACGGCGGCGGCGCGACGTCGGATGGTAATTATCTGGGAGCGACCGGCTACAATGATGTGAGTCCCACGGCCAGCTATCTCCTTTCCTATGGTGTCGCATTACAGCGCCTCTACATCACCGGCAGAAACGCCATTCCAGCCAATACTCTGAGCGCCGCCAAGGTGAGCAATGCAATCGCCGCCGCGACCTTCAAGCAAGATGTCGTTGGCTACACCGTGCCCCAGTTGATGGCAGCATTGAGCGAGTATGATCCGGTGGTGCGGCTCTATGTGGCGGCAGAACTGGCCGCGCGCAGTTTGACGACGACAGAGGTAAATACGTTGATCGCTCTCATCACTAACGGCACCATGAGCACCGATGCGAACGTGCGGATGAGTGCCTGCCAAACCTTGGGCACGCGCCAGACCACCGCCGCATTGACGGCGCTGGGCCAGCGGCTTTCCGATATGGACCTGTGGGTCCGTGGTCAAGCGGCCAAAGCCTTGCGAAACTTCGGCGGGGCAGCCAGCCCGCAACTCACCCCGATGCTCACGGCCTTCACCGCCAACGCCACCGACCCGAATGTGATCGTCTGGAGCGACCCCATCCAGATCGCTAACGGCTATCTAGCCGATACCCTTTTCCAGAGTCTATCCGGCTTCACCAGTGCCGCCTCCAAAAGCCTACTCTATCCGGCACTGCAGGCCGGCTTGAAACAACCGGACGGATTGGCGCGGGGGTATTTGGGTGGTTTTATTGAAAGCCGACTCACCTTTGCGGACGTGCAAGCGGTGGCACCGGGCATCATTCAAGCCGCCGCAGAACGGGCACCGGCGGATCAGATGTTTGCTGACGACATCCGCGATGCCGCGCTCAAGACACTCGCCAAGTTTAAGATCGAAGAAGGCATTCCCTTATGCCTGCAATTCAAGGAGCAAACTTGGCATAGCGATGACTGGGTGCCATTTGATCTTTTGGAAAACACCTATCGCGGAGCGGCCAAAGACGCGCTGCCCACGCTCTACAAATGGCAGGCTCATTTGCCACAGTTTGCCGCCGACGGAGCCATTGGTCCGATCGGCACCCGGCTTGCCGACATCACGTCGAAAATCGCCTCCACCATCGCGGCCATTGAAAACGACAACGCGCCGCCGACCCTCACCTATTTCAAAACTCTAACTGCGACTGCCACTCCGGCAGCGGCCGCCTTTCCCGCCGCCGCCACCACTTTAAGTGCGGCGATGACCGACATCGATGGCGGTGTGCAAAACGTGATCTGGAGCAAACTCAGCGGGGTGGGGACCGTGACCTTCAGTCCCGCTGGCCTGACCGCGAATCCCGCTGGCAGCGCGACGTTTAGCCAGCCTGGAACCTATATCTTACGAGCCAGATCGGTGGATCGCTCGATCCTCGATTATAACCGCTGGATCACCTACAATCTCGGCTATTTCGACTTTCATACGTACGATGAGATCCTTGGCGCAGTCACCAAAGATATAACCGTGACAGTTAGCCCAGACCCCAATCGCGCCCCCGTTTCCCAGAACCAGAGTCTCACCACTGCGCTTAGCACCGCTGCGCCTGTGACTCTTGCAGCGACGGATGCCGATGGCAATTCGCTGACCTATGCCGTTGTGGCATCCCCAGCGCATGGTGCGCTATCAGGGATGCTGCCGAACTTGGTGTTCACGCCCACGACCGGCTATACCGGTTCTGATAGTTTCACCTTCAAGGCCAATGACGGCAAAGTGGATTCCGCTGTCGCCACCATCACCCTCGACATCGGAGTGGCAGGAAATCGCCGTCCGCTGGCGGCGAATCAGGCTGCGACGACCGCTGAAGAAACCGCCCAGTCGATTACTCTAACTGGCAGCGATGCGGACGGCAATCCACTCACCTATGATCTCGTGAGCGGCCCGGCTCATGGCGTCTTGTTCGGAACCGCGCCGAATCTAGCTTACCAACCGGCGGCCAATTTCCCGGCCGATAATTTCAATGGCGCAGACAGCTTCACCTTCACGGTGCGCGACGCCTCGCTGACCAGCGCAGTGGCGACAGTCAATATCACCGTGACATCGGTCGGCGACGCGCCGCAGGCCACGCCGCAAAGCATTAACGCGGTCGCCAATGTTGAGAATTCGCTCATCCTAGCAGGCACCGATGGGGAAATCTACCCGCTGTCCTACACGCTAGTCACCAATCCCACCCACGGCACCCTGTCCGGCACCGCGCCGAATTTGAGCTATTTGCCGGATCCGGATTACCACGGCCCTGACAGTTTTACATTTAAGGTCACTGACGGTGAAGGAGCGATATCTTCTAACGCCACAGTCAGCATCAATGTCATCAACGATGCGCCGGTGGCCGATGCACAAGCTATAGAATTGCAACCTAACACCAGCGCGGCGATCACCCTAACTGGCAGTGACACTACCAATGATGCGCTGGCCTACACCGTCCTCACTCAGCCCGCGAACGGTCTCTTGTCTGGCACCGCGCCGAACATCACCTACACGCCGACGGCCAACTTCACCGGTAGCGATAGTTTCACCTTCAAGGCCAATGACGGAACCAACGATTCCGCCCCGGCCACCGTGACCCTCCGTGTGGCGCAAGTGCAGACATGGGCCAATATCGCCTCCGGCACCTGGTCCACCGGAGCCAAGTGGACCGGCGGAGTTGCTCCGATTGTGGGCGGCAGCAGCACAGGTACGCTGGTGTTTAATACCGGCGGCTACTCCGGTATTAGCTCTAACGACCTGGCCGGCACCTTCCTCCTCAACCGGGTGAACTTCGGCAGTGCCCTACCTGCCTTGACCGTCAGCGGTAACGACCTCTCGTTCATTCTGAACAGCGCCACCCTGCCGGAAATCAATCAGGACAGCAACAACGCGGTCACCGTTTCCAATAATTTAGCCCTCGCCGCCGGCACCACTGTCGGTGGCAGTGGCAATAGTGTGCTAACGCTCTCAGGCATCATTTCCGGCGCGAATGGCCTGACCAAGACGAGCAGTGGCAATCTCACGCTCACCGGAGTGAACACCTACAGCGGCGGCACCGTGGTGAGCAATGGCACCTTTACGCTTGGAAATCAAAACGGCTGCGGCACCGGCGCGATCACGCTGGCTGCGGGTTCCACTTTTCAACAAGCCAACTTCGAAGGAAACGTTTTGGCTGGAGCACTGCCGAATGCGCTCGTGCTCAGCGGCACTGGCAATGTGACCATGAACATCCCCTTCGGCGGTAGTAAAGACGTCTGGCTGAGCCAAGTGGTTTCTGGCAGCGGCGGCTTCAAGGTCCAAGGTGGTGCGCGATCGCTGACCCTCACCGCCAACAATACCTTCAGTGGGGGCATCACCCTCACCAACAATAACAACCGGATTATCATTTCTAATAACAATGCGCTTGGAACCGGGACTTTCCGCTCCGAACGCACCTCCGCCGCTTCCGGGTGGTTAGAACCCGCCTCGCCTCTCACGACCGGTTCCGGCGTGGCCAACGCATTCGAGATCGCCGCAAATGCCTATCTCAATATCTATGCAAACGGCAGCAACCACTTACTGCTTTCCGGCCCTATCACCAGCGCGGTGGGCATCGGTAACTTGTATAAAGATGGTTCCGCTACCTTAACTCTATCCGGCACTAACACCTACACCGGCACCACCACCGTCGCCGCCGGGATACTGGCTTGCAACAATGCTTCCTCGCTCGGCCGCGGACCTCTGTCCATCACCAGCACCGCCAAGCTCAATTTGAATTTCACCGGCACCAGCCAAGCCACCTCATTGTCGCTCGGCGGCGTCGCCCAGACTAACGGCACCTACGGCTCTACCTCCTCGTCGGCGACAAACAAGAACGACACTTGGTTTTCCGGCACCGGGATAGTGACCGTGGCCCCCGCGACCACCACCGCGCTGGCTCTAACAGGAGGCAGCACGCCGTCCTATTTGGGAGTTCCGCTGACCTTCACCGCCACGGTGACTGGCAGCGCCCCGACCGGCAACGTGTCGTTCTATGCCGGAGCCACGCTGCTAGGAACCAGTGTCTTGAACGGTGCATCCCAAACCAGCGTCACCACCAGCAGTCTCGCCGTCGGCTCCTATAACATCACCGCCCAATATGCAGGCGATTCAAATAACGGAGCCAGCAATTCTATAGTTCTGGTCGCTCAAGTGATTGCTGCCCCAGCACCACCGACCACTCTGGTTGCCACAGCGGGCAGCAACAGCGTTTCCCTAACATGGACCGCCGCTGCCCAAGCCACCGATTACTTGGTGAAACGCTCGCTCATCAACGGTGGACCCTACACCACGATCAGCGCTCCCTACAGCGCGGCTTTCACCGATACTTCGGCAGTCAATGGCACCACCTATTATTATGTCGTGTCCGCCAGCAACGGCTCGGGTGAAAGCGGAAACTCATCCGCTGCGAGCGCGACGCCCTACACCCCGAGTCCGGCCAAAGACATCCTAACCTTCGTTTTCCCGGGGTTGCCTGCCACCACCATTTCTGGAACTAACATCAGCGTGACTGTGCCGATCGGAACCAATGTGACGGCGCTCGCGCCCACTTACATGGTTTCTGCGCTGGCCACGGGCAGTCCTGTTTCCGGCACGGCCCGAGATTTCACCACCCCGAAATCCTATACGATCACGGCTGAGGATCTCACCACCAAGCTCTACACCGTAGCGGTGACGGTGAATCAGCCGCCGGTCGCGACCGCGCAGAATGTGAGTGTAGCAATCAATACCGCCAGGCCAATCACACTCGACGCCACTGACGTGAATGGTGACGCGCTGACTTATACCATCGTCTCTTCCCCGACGAACGGCAGTTTGACCGGCAGCCCTCCTAACGTGACTTACACCCCCACGACCGCCTTCACCGGAACGGATAGCTTTACCTTCAAGGCCAATGACGGGTCGAATGACTCGGCGGCAGCAACGGTGAGTCTAACTGTGACGCCGCTGACCTTCACTTGGAATACAGCCATCGCCGGAAATTGGAGTGACAGCACCAAGTGGGCCACCGCCACCAGCCCTAGCAGCACCGGCCTCGAAGGCTATGTGCTCAACTTCAACGTCGCTGGCACCTACACCGCAACCCACAACTTGAACGCGGGATTTCTCCTCAACCAACTCAACTTCGGCGGCTCCACCGCGAGCCTCGCGGGCAACAGCATGGCGCTCTCCGCCAACGGCACCAGCCTGCCGCAGTTGAACCAGAACAGTGCAAGTGCAGTGGGCGTTTCCAA
>JAYVEJ010000137.1:0-2217 GCA_043748885.1 Luteolibacter sp.
GTGAGTATTATCTGCGCAGTGTCGAGGTCGGGTCACCCGATGCCGGGGTGTTGGCTGGTATCAATAAATACACCATCGCGATGGCCAAAGCGCAGAGCCGCTATGGCACATTCGGCCACGGGGGTTCAGGATTGAAAGCGGACGGCAGTCTGCACGGCACGATCCCACCTTATGGCCCGGTCAACTGTGCGGGCATCGCTGCGAACCTCTCCATCGTTTTAGGTAAGAAAGCACTGCTGGCGGGTTCTCAAACGCTCGACGCGGAGATCGACCCGGCGATTGAGCGTGGCTCTAACTTTTTCAAATACTATGTGAACAAGGGCGCGATTCCATATGGTGAGCACGAACCCGCCGTTGACAGTCATTCCTTCAACGGCAAGGAGCAGATGTGTGCTTTGTTTTTCGCGCTGCAAGGCAACCGTCCGGTGGAAACTGAGTATTTCTCGCGCCTCGCCACGGCGGGCTACATGGGCCGCGAAGAAGGTCATACTGGCACAGGATTTAACTATATGTGGGAAGGGATGGGAGCCAATGTCGGCGGGCCGATGGCGGTTGCGAAATACCTAGAGAAAATTCGCTGGAATCTCGATCTGGAGCGCCGCACCGATGGCTCGTTCGTCTATGACGGGACGCAGCGCACCGTCGGCGGCGGCTCGACTGGAGACGGCACCTATCTCGGATATAGCGAGTGGCAATCGATGAATCCGACGGCCAATTATGTTCTCACCTATTCGTTGCCGCTGCAGCGTCTCTACATCACGGGAAAAAATGCCAATCCGGTCAACACCCTCGATGTAACCAAGGTCAACAATGCGATTGCTGCCGCGACCTATCAATTGGATTGCCCCACTTATAGCATCACTCAGTTGATCGCGGATTTGAGCCAATTTGATCCGATGGTGCGCGACGCAGCCGCTATTGAACTGAGCAAACGTTCCCTAACCACCGGAGAAGTGGACACCTTGATTGCGATGGTCAATAGCACCAATCCCAACTCGCGAATGGGTGCCTGCCAAGCAGTGGGGCTGCTTCAGATTCCCGCCGCGCTGCCGTTGTTGAGCCAGCGCCTGTCCGACCCAGATCTCTGGGTCCGTGCGAAAGCCGCCAAGGGATTGCGTAGTTTCAGTCCGACCGCCGCCAGTTCGGAACTCACCCCGATGCTCAATGCGTTCATCGCCAACGCCACGGATCCGGCGGTAATCGTGTGGGACGATCCCATTCAAATTGCGAATAATTTCCTCTCATTCGCGCTCTTTGGTGACTCAGTTTATAATGGCAATAATGTCGCATCCTACACTCTCGGTGCGCCCAAGAACTTGCTCTATCCTGCGGTAAGAGCTGGCTTGAGGCAGCCCGACTCGAATCCTCGGCTCGGAGTTTCTAACTTCACTTACAGTCTCACTCTGGCGGATGCGCAGGCGTTGACCCCGGAGCTTTTTGCGGCTGCCACCACCACCGCTCTAGCAGATACAATGTGGCACGGCGAGGCCCGCGCTACGGCCATCAGTGTTTTGGCGAATTTCAAGGCGGCTGAAGCCATCCCGCTGGCAGTTGCCATGCAGGGGGGGGAACCCGGCTTCGGCTGGGGGGCTCAGCATTATCAGATCGCCGCCGTGAACGCCCTGGCTTCATTCGGGGATTCGTCGCGATGGACACTGCCCGGATTGCGTGCGGAGGCTCTCACCTTGGACACGGGCTCCTCCCTGTTCGGGGCGATCAGTGGTGCGGTGGCGAGCATCGACGCCGCCATCACCTCGCCCGCCGGAATGATTAACTTAATGGCCGTGGCTAACCCGCAAGTCGTCGCCACCAGCGGTGCCAAAGCGATTACTCTAACTGGAAGCTCCTGCCGTGGCACTGCCGTGACATTCTATAATGTGACCGCGCCCGCCCACGGCACGCTTACCGGCACCGCCCCGAACCTGATCTATACTCCGACCGCCAACTATATCGGCCCGGATTCCTTTACTTTCCAAGTGAGCGACACTCTCACCAACTCAAGCTCCAGCACCGTGAGTATCATTGTGGGAGCCGCCGGCACCGGCCTAAAGGGTGAGTATTTTGATAACTCGGACTTCACCAACCTGAAAGTCACTCGCATCGATCCAATAGTGAATTTCGACTGGGGCACGGGTTCGCCGGACCCCTCGGTCGGGGCAGATACGTTTAGCGCGCGCTGGAGCGGCCAATTGCTAGTTCCAGAAACCGGGATCTATA
>JAYVEJ010000138.1:0-2212 GCA_043748885.1 Luteolibacter sp.
TCAGATTGGGAGGTCATGGCGTCTCTCCACCACCACAAAATCTAACGGACTCGGTGCTGGAATCATTCTAAGAACACAACTGGCATTCTGCCCGGAGCCTTTCTTTAAAAGGGTCTCATCTCAATCATCGCTAAAACAAGGATGAGGTCAGGTGTTCTGATCCTCGCACCGAAGCAGCTCATCGGATTCCTGAAGGGCGGAACGCCCTTGGAATTTGAATGCGAACCCTCACCAGCTCCCCCTCGCCGGTTCTCTGATTTACGCCATCACTCTCGCCCACGAGGCCATCCTCTGGACTCAGGACTCGCACTTCGAAGTGCCTACCGCAGGTCCGCTATTTCCCGCAAGTCAAAGCGTGACCCATTGATTGCGACGAGATAAATACATCTTCCTCCCAACCAATCAATGCGCCGCGCCTGGGTGCTCCTGAATGTATTCTTGTTTGAGTCCCAGCGCTTCGGGGGCGTGGAGGACTAACATCTTCATGCGGACGTCCTTCGGGATGCCGCTGCGGGTGGCCTTGGAGACGACGATCATCAGGCTGATCGATAGTGGCACCGACCAAATCGCGGGTTGCTCGCAGAGGATGCGGAGCAGCGGATGGTGTTTCCAAAAATCGTTAATACCATTGAATCCGGCGAAGAGTTTACCCATCGGTCCCTTGTCGAGAGCGAGCGTGCTAACATTCACCACCGCTGCAGAAACGAGGGCACAGAGGCCACCTGTTAGCATACCGGTGGCGGCTCCTTTCATGGTCATGCCGCGCCACCAGACACTCATGAAAAGCAGCGGGAAGTAACTGGCTGCCGCGATGGCAAAGGCTTGGCCAACCATGAAGTTAATTTCCAACGGCTCAACCAGTGATCCGAGTAAAACCGAAACACCGCCGACGAAGACCGCACACCATTTAAACATTTTCATGCGATCCTCTGCCGTGGCATTAGGGCGGAACATGCGACCATAGACGTCGTGAGCCAGTGCCCCAGTCATGGAAACTAACAGCCCAGAAAAGGTGCTCATGAACGCGGCGAAAGCGCCTGCACAAGTGATGCCGCTGAGGATGGAGCCGAGTACCCCATATTTCTCACGGATGAGAATAGGCAGTTTGAGAACCACCTGATCGGTCCCTTTGATGCCGGAGAGTCCCGTGTATAAATCCGGCATGAAATTGCGCCCGAGGACTCCGAAGACCGGTGGAAATACATAGAAGACGCCGATGAGAATCATCACCCACATCGTCGTCTTCTTGGCCGCCACACCGTCTGGATTGGTATAAAATCTGACTAAGATATGTGGCAAGCCGGCAGTGCCACAGACGAGTGCCACGACCAGTGAGAACGTATAGAGCAGCGAATAGGGCCGGGATTCTTCGGCGCTGAGTCCGGCTGCCTTCGCCGCCTTGCTGGTTAGAGGACCGAAGGGAGCAATCCATACTTCATCTTTCGGCGCAATTTTTTCCGGCATCACGAGACGTATGTCTTTCTCGGGATCGGCGGTCCTCACAATCGCCGGCGGGGAGGATGCATCGTAGGTAGAATGATTGAGTTCGAGGTTTTTGCCATAACCTCCATAGACGGCTAACAGCACGAACACCGGCACGGAGATGGCGAACATCTTGATCCAATACTGCACAGCCTGCACTAAGGTGATGCCCTTCATGCCGCCGAGTGAAACATTGAGGGTGATGACCGCGCCGACCACCGCGACTCCAAACCAATAGGCGAGACCCACGAGCACCTTTCCCTGCTCATCATGAGGTGCGAGGATCGAGAGCCAACTGCTGCGCAGATCAATCGACTGGAATATATAAGCGAGCGTGGTGCCTGCGCCTTTCATCTGCGGCATGGTGTAGAAGAAGCCGATGAAGAGCACGAAACAGACAGCAATTTTTCGGAAAATCGGTGAATCATAACGACCCTCAGCGAAGTCAGGAATCGTGTAGGCTCCGAAACGGCGCAGCGGTCCGGCGATGAACAATAGCAGAAATAAATAACCGCACGCATAACAGACCGGATACCACAGGGCGTCGTAACCGGATGACATCACCATCCCCGCGATGCCCATGAAGCTGGCGGCGCTGAGGTATTCGCCGGAAATGGCAGAAGCATTCCAACCGACCGAGACGGAGCGACCGGCGACGAAGAAGTCAGACGCCGATTTGGAGGATTTCGCGGAGCGGAAACCCATGATGATGGTGATGATCACCGTGATG
>JAYVEJ010000139.1:0-5942 GCA_043748885.1 Luteolibacter sp.
CCGGAGACTGTGAAAAAAATGCCCAGCCCGGCAATCACGAAAAGTAACTATCAGGCAGCCGGATGGATCAGCGTCCCAAATCCGCACCCACCCCATGCAGCTTTTCCGCATTTCAGCTTTTCAGCATTTCCTCTTCATGCTTGCCTCCCGCCCTCATGAAAATCGTCGTCGCCTACTCCGGGGGTCTTGATACCTCCGTCCTCCTACTTTGGCTCAAAGCTAAGTATAACGCTGAAATCATCGCCTACTGCGCCGACGTCGGCCAGGGCGACGAACTCGACGGACTCGAAGCCAAAGCCCTCTCCACCGGTGCCTCCAAGTGCTTCATCGGCGACCTCAAAGAAGACTTCGCCGCCAACTACATTTTCCCGATGATCCAAGCAGGGGCCATTTATGAAGGCCGCTATCTGCTAGGCACCTCCATCGCCCGCCCCTGCATCACCCACGACATGATCAAGGTCGCCCTCGCCGAAGGGGCCGATGCCATCGCCCACGGAGCCACCGGCAAAGGCAACGACCAAGTCCGTTTCGAGCTTTCCGCCGCCGCTCTCGCGCCTAACGTGAAATGCATCGCCCCGTGGCGCGACGCCTCGTTCCGCAAGGAATTCCCCGGCCGCGCCGAAATGATCGCTTACGCCGAGGCCAACAACATCCCGATCAAAGCATCCATGAAAAAGCCCTACTCCATGGATCGCAACCTTCTCCATATCTCCTTCGAAGCCGGAGCCATGGAAGACCCGTGGTATGACGCCACCACCCCGGCGGATACTGATATGTATGTCCTCTCCGTTTCTCCCGAAGACGCGCCCGACCAGGCCGAGTATATCGAAATCCTCTTTGAAAAAGGCAACGCCATCGGCCTCAAACACGCCAACATCGACGCCCTCCTCACCGAACTCGGCGACGGGAAATCCACCGGTCAGCAAGACGGCTACGCCTTACTAACACCCTACGGCATCATGCGTGTCCTCAACCTGCTCGGTGGCCGCAACGGCATTGGCCGCATCGACATTGTGGAAAACCGCTTCGTCGGTATGAAATCCCGCGGCATCTACGAAACCCCCGGCGGCACCATCCTGTTAGCCGCCCACCGCGACTTGGAAACCCTCGTTGTCGATCGCGAATCCATGCATATCCGAGACAGCCTCATTCCCAAGTATGCCCAGTTAGTCTATAATGGTTTTTGGTTTGCCCCCGAGCGCGTCGCCATCCAAGCCCTCGTCACCGAAACCCAAAAAACCGTCACTGGCGAGGTCCGCATGAAGTTATACAAAGGCAACGTCATGCAAGCCGGCCGCCGCTCGAAGTATAGTATGTATTCCGAAGCCGTCGCCACCATGGAAGGCGGCCAGGAAGAAGCCTACAACCAAGACGACGCCACCGGCTTCATCGCCCTCAACGCCCTCCGCCTCAAAGCCACCGCGAGTCAGGGAATATAAGGAGCGGGGACGCCCTCGTCCCTTCTTCCATTCCATCAAAAAGCCGCGCCCGTTCCAGCCGGGTGCGGCTTTTTCATCTCACTATTGAACACTTTGATCAGCTTCCAATGCTAGTTCCTTGGCGCGAAACGATAGCAGGCCGAGCATCAACAAAAACAAGTCCATGACGGCTACGGATTGAATTGAAAACCGCAAGCAGGATGATTGATGTGACTACCAATAATAAACTGAGTATCACGCAGCCATACCCGCTAACGGTCCCCCACCGGATTAACTGGTGACGTTGGAGCATGAAGACTTTCTCGAGAGTGGGGGACATGTGGGTGAATTGTTGGGAAGATTGACAGAGGCTGAGTGGCGGGAGAATAAAAGAAGATTTTCACAGGAGGAGGCGGGCGTCCACACTCCTTATGGGGTTGGCCACCATTCCGAATTTGAATGAACCGCATGCTTGATTTCCCGAACGGGATCTGATGGGATTCCGGCAATGATGGAGCCGATACCGGCATCCATCAGATTTTCCCCCACTCTCCCCCGCAGTTCAAATCAACATCTAACTCATACCGTCATGCCAAACTTCATTCAACAACTCGCCTTGGTTTCCGAATCCCCGAGTGTCAAACTGCGCGAGGTGGCTCGCGTGGCCGCCGCGCTCGACAAACAAGCGACCCGTGATTTTTCTCCGATCTGGGGAATCCAGGCCAGCATCCATGCTTTTGATCGACTGGAGGACGTGCCGCTCGGCTATTGGCCGATGGTGGTGCAGGACAATATAGGGATCAATGGCGCGGCCGGCATTCATCTGGATCAGGACGGGCAACCGTTCGCGTTGATCACTTCTGGGCCGGGCTGGGCTCTAACGGCGAGTCATGAAGCGTTGGAAATGCTTGCCGATCCATTTGGTAACCGGACCATCGCCGGTCCTTCGATCAAGCCGGGGCAAGGGCGGGTGAGCTATCTGGTGGAAGTCTGCGATCCGTCGGAAGCGACGGCGTTTTCCTACTCGGTCAATGACATCGTGGTTTCGGATTTCTACACGCCGTCATTTTTCGATCCGGTCACCTCGCAGGGGGTGCGCTACAGCTTTACGGGGGCGATCAAGAAGCCGCGGCAGGTGCTGAAAGGTGGCTATTTGAGCTGGCAGGAACCGGTGAGCGGCGACTGGTGGCAGGCGACGTTCTTCGGGGCCAAGCTGACTTTCCGCAACCTCGGCCCGATCAACGCTGCGAAGGGTAGCTTGCGGTCGCAGATCGACGCGATCACCACCCTTGAAACCCTCAAGTCGGTGACGATGAGCCAGCCCGTTCTAACTGCTTCGGTGGACAAGATCGCTCTGGGTGATGATTCGTCAGCGGCCCGCGCGAAGTCGCTGAGCGGCCAGATCGCCGCGCTTGTGAAGCAAGCGAGGAGGGGATAACTTGCGAGCCATGAGTCCTCAAAACGCACCCGAATCTAACGAAGCCGCGCAAGCCGCCCGCGCGGCGCGGCTTCGTAATTTAATCAACGAGGCAAAACACGGCAAACCCGGCACTAACAATCCGCGAAGTGTCACGAACGAGGCAGCCGCAGAAGCGGCGCGAAAAGGAAAAGCGCGAGATAAAGATGACGAGGGCGCGGGATCGACGTGAAGCCGTAAGATGAATTTCAAATGGAAGAGTTAGGCACCGCGAATCTAGCGAATCCGGTGAATCTTTGAAAAGAAGAGGGATGGGTGGCGGAGACAGGTGATGCGCGATCAGCCCGTGGCTTTCGCGATTCAGTGGCTGAGTGGCCAAAATTGTCCACCAACTCCTTAGGAAGAGTTGGCGCTGGATGATGGCCACGGGCGAAATAAATTTCGCGGTCCGTTAGAAAAAAACCGCCCGGACTTGCGTCCGGGCGGTTTGTAAAAACTGAATTGCGGCGGCTGCCGGAATTAGCGGGAGTAAAGCTCGACGATGAGCTGCTCGTTGACGAGCGGATCAATATCGGCGCGGTCCGGGATGCGGGAAACGGTGACTTCCAGCTTGTCCTTGTCCACGGTGAGCCAGTCCTTGATCGGCATGGCCTGCGTGAGGTCGGTCATGCGGTTCACTAACTGTTGCGAGGATGGCTTGCCACCGACTTTGATCACGTCGCCGGGCTTCACTTGGAAGCTGGCGATGTCAACGGTGCGGCCATTCACGAGGATGTGGCCGTGGTTGACGGACTGACGGGCGGCTTGGCGGCTGTTGCCGAAACCAGCGCGGTAAACCACGTTGTCGAGACGGGTTTCCAGAAGCTGGAGAAGGATGACACCGGTGACACCACGACGGCGGGCAGCTTCTTCGTAGTAACCGCGGAACTGCTTTTCGAGCACGCCGTATTGGAAACGAAGCTTTTGTTTTTCGCCGAGGGCGACGGAGTATTCACTCTTCTTTTTACGCCCGGCACGGACGCCGTGCTGGCCGGGTGGGAAATTGCGGCGTTCAAATGCCTTGGATGGGCCAAAGAGGGAGACACCGAAGCGGCGGCTGATCTTTGCGCGTGGACCTGTATAACGTGCCATATGGAAATTTCTGAGAGAGTTGGATTAAACGCGGCGGGCCTTCTTCGGGCGGCAACCGTTGTGAGGAATCGGCGTCACGTCGCGGATCGAGAGGATTTCAAGACCGAGACCCTGAACGGCACGCACGGCGGACTCGCGGCCGGAGCCGGGGCCTTTCACGCGGACGTCGACTTCCTTAAGACCGTGTCCCATGGCTTGGCGGCAGGCGTCTTGCGAAACCACCTGAGCGGCGTAAGCCGTGCTTTTCCGGGAACCCTTGAAACCCATCTTGCCGGCGCTGGACCAGCCGATGGCATTGCCACTTGGATCGGTCACGCTGACGAGGGTGTTGTTGAAAGTCGCGGTCACATGGACGATGCCGCGGGTGATATTCTTGGAGCCTTTGGCTTTGTGAATCTTGATTTCTTCCTCGCCTCCGCCGATTTCGGCGAAGATGTCGCGCTTGGCTTCTTTCTTCGGTGCCTCTCCAATTGGAGTGGTGGCGGCCGCTTCTGGAGCAGGAGGGGTGGCGGGTGCTGGAGCTGCTAGTGGCTCAACTGCCGACTCTACGGCAGCTTCTTGGTTGGTTTCTTCAGACATGAGTATTCAAAAAATTACTTCTTAACGCCCACGGTCTTTTTCTTGCCCTTGCGAGTGCGGGCATTGGTGCGGGTGCGTTGGCCACGGACCGGCAATCCGCGCTTGTGGCGGATGCCACGGTAGCAGTTGATGCTGGTGAGGCGCTTAAGCTGGGATTGGCGTTCACGGCGGAGGTCGCCTTCCACCATGATGTTTTCCGCTTGGATCACCTGCGAGATGCGGACGAGTTGTTCCTCACTGAGCTGGCCGGTGCGGATGTTTGGGTCGATCCCTGCGTGTTCGAGGATCTTGGCCGCCGTTGGGCGACCGATGCCAAACATGTAGGGCAGAGAAGCTTCGATGCGCTTCTCATTGGGAATTTCAATGCCTAGGATACGTGCCATGATGTGCGTGATTTCGCGTGACCACGAGAGGATGTCCGGATTGCTCCGGCGACTCCGCGGGGCGGGTGATTTAGCAGAGCGCGGTGGGCTGGCAAGCCGTAAATGGAAATTTTCTCAGGGTTGCGGGGATTTCTCTGGGTAATGTCCCGGATCGCCCGCCCTGCAATGAATCCAAGCGGATTGGCCGACTTCCCTTCTGGACAAACGAGAGCCGCCTCATAGCCTCGCGGGCATTCACCTGTCACCCATGGAATCCCATCCCGACTTCAGCAATCAACTCCCACCCGATGACGTTGCCGCCATCGACGAACTCGGAAAAACCTATCAATTGTTCCGCGCTGAGCTTGCAAAAGCCATCGTCGGCCAGGAGCAAGTCATCGAGCAGCTCGCGATCTGTTTGTTCGCCCGCGGCCATGCCTTGCTGATGGGGGTTCCCGGCTTGGCGAAAACCTTGCTGGTGTCCTCAGTCGCTCAGACCTTCGACCTTTCGTTCAATCGCATCCAATTCACGCCCGACCTGATGCCGGCCGACATCACTGGCACCGACATCATCCAGGAATCCGGCGTCGGCGGACGGCGCGAGTTTGAATTCATCAAGGGGCCGGTGTTTGCGAACATCGTGCTGGCGGACGAAATCAACCGCGCTCCAGCGAAAACCCAGTCGGCGATGTTAGAGGCGATGCAGGAAAACAAAGTCACCGTCCTCGGCACGACCTACTCGCTGCAGCCGCCGTTTTTCGTGCTAGCGACCCAGAACCCGATCGAGCAGGAAGGCACCTACCCATTGCCGGAAGCGCAGCTCGACCGGTTCATGTTTCTGATCAAAGTCGGCTATCCATCGTCCAGCGAGGAAAAGGAAATCGCCCGCGCCACCACCGGCACCGCCCGCCAAGTGCTCAACCATTTGCTCGATGGCGAAAAAGTGATCGCCTTCCAACAACTCGTCCGCCGCGTCCCAGTTCCCGAGCACCTCTACGATTACGCCGTTAGAATCGTCCGCAAAACCCGCCCCGG
>JAYVEJ010000140.1:0-5941 GCA_043748885.1 Luteolibacter sp.
TCGCCCGCCGCCTCCTCCCCCTTTGCCGCGCCGCCGGAGTTCCCTTCATCCTCAACGACCAACCCGTCCTGGCCGCCAGTATCGGCACCGACGGCGTCCACTTAGGCCAAGACGACGGCTCCCTCGCCGACGCCCGCGCGCTCGTCAATTCCCCACTCCGCATTCCGCACTCCGCATTTCTCATCGGCCGCTCCACCCATTCCCTTGCCCAAGCCCGCGCCGCCCTCGCCGAGGGCTTCGACTATATCGGCTTCGGCCCGCTTTTCCCCACCCCCACTAAAGCCGGTCGTCCCGCCATCGGTCTCCATGAAATCGCCGCCATGGAACGCGAAGTCGGCGAAAAAATCCCTGCCTTCTGCATCGGCGGCATCACTCCAGAAACCCTCCCCTCCGTCCTCGCCGCCGGAGCACGTCGCGTCGTCGTCGTCTCAGCCCTCCTCCAAGCCGAAAACGTAGAAGCCGCCACCCGCGTCGTCAAAACGGCTTTGAGTGCGGAACGCGGAGTGCCGAGTGCGGAGTGCGGAGTGCCGAGTGCGGAGTGCGGAGTGCGGAGTGCGGAGTGAAAGTCCCGCTTCTCATTCTCCCATTCCGCACTCCGCATTCCTAACTCCGCACTTCTTCCCCTCATGCATCACGAAAACCTCAAAGAGCGCACCATGCAGTTCGCTCTTCGCGTCTTGGAAGTCGTGGATGCGATCCCCCTCACGACGCCCAAAGGCCGGAATATCGCCGATCAACTGTGTCGCTCAGGGACTTCGGTTGCTGCCAACTATCGGGCCGCTGCTCGGGCTAAAAGTACCGCTGACTTCATTCATAAAATGGGCACCGTCGAAGAAGAAGCGGATGAAACGCTTTTCTGGCTGGAAATAAGTGTCCGATCCGGGATGCTCGCGGCTACACGCCTCCAAAGTCTGATTCAGGAGGCTAACGAAATCCTTGCCACCGTCGCCAGCTCGATCAACACCGCCAAAAAGAACTGCTCCAAATGACCTCTTCCACTCCGCACTCCGCACTCCCCACTCCGCACTCACCCAGAATCGTCATCGGCGGCACCATCGCCATCGACCACGTCAAAACCCCCGCAGCCGAAGCCCAGAACCTCCTCGGTGGCTCCGCCGCCTACGCCGCCCTCGCCGCCTCATTCTTCAGCCGCCCCGTCGATCTCATCGGCATCATCGGCCACGATTTCCCCAAGGAGCACTTGGAAATGCTCGAAGGCCGCGGTGTCTCACTCACCGGCGTCGAGCGCTCGGAAAACGAATCCTTCACCTGGTCCGGCGAGTATCACGCCAACATGAACGAGCGCACCACCCACCGCGTCGGCCTCAACGTCCTCGAAAGCTGGTCCGTCAAAGTCCCCGCAGACTCCGCCGCCTCGCCCATCGTCGTCCTCGCCAACATGTCCCCAGACAACCAACTTGAAATGCTGCAGCAGTGCGGCATCGAGTGCGGAGTGCGGAATTCGGAGTGCGGAATACAAGACAACGAAAATGGTGCCGACGTCTCTTCAACTGCTTCCATTCCGCACTCCGAATTCCCCACTCCGCACTCACTCCGCTTCATCATCGCCGACACCATGGATCTCTGGATCGAGATCGCCAACGACCGCCTCCACCAAGTCCTCCCTCACCTCGACCTCTTCGTCCTCAACGAAGGCGAAGCCCGCGACCTCGCCGGCACCTCCAATCTCGTCAAAGCCGGCCGCGCTCTGCTCGAAAAAGGCCCCCGACATGTCGTCATCAAGCTCGGCGAGTTCGGAGCCCTGCTGTTTTCGAAGAAGTGCGGAGCGTGGAGTGCGGAGTGCGGAATCCAAGAATCCTCCACTCCGCACTCCGCACTCACACCTCCGCACTTCGACATCTTCCGCTGTTCCGCCTACCCCCTCGAAACCGTCGCCGATCCCACCGGTGCCGGCGACACCTTCCTCGGTGGCATGGCTGGCTACCTCGCCTCCCAAGGCCACCCGCCATACGACACTCCCGCCCTTCGCCAAGCCATCATCCACGGCTCCATGCTTGCCTCCTTCACCTGCGAGGCATTCTCCACCCGCCGCATGGAATCCCTCGCCGCCGGCGAACTCGAAGCCCGCATCCAAGCCTTCCGCGCCGCCACCCACTGGTAAGGAGTGTGGACGTCCCGTCCACACCATTTCGAGTCGCCCCAGCGACGAGAAACCAATGGGATCTAGCTATTTCCAGCCTGTTATCCCACCCGAGCAGTGCTCAACACCACCGTGACCCAGTCCGCCCTCGCCAAGGAAATCCTCCGTCTTCATCGGAAACGCGAACCGCTCAACATCTCCGCGGTCAGGCGAAATCATCCTCACCTGCTGGATGTCGCCTTTTCCTTCACCCCCTTCCTCGGTTGGAAACAAGCCCTCGAACTCGCCAGCTTGGATTACCAATCCATCAGAATCGAGCTTGAACCCCACATCGAGTGCAAGGTTTGCGGGGAATATTTTAGCTACCTAGTCTCGCATTTCCGACTTTCGCACGGAATCCAGAACGCCGCCGAATACCGCAGCGAGTTTCCTGATGCCCCAATCCTATCGGAAGAACTTCGCTCCCGCATCACTTGGGGCAGAGGATCCCTGCCAATGTGGGAACCCATTTTATCGCTGGAATACATCCTCGACCGAGCCTGGTTTTGGCATAGCCACCATGGCAGCTGCAATGCCGACTTTACGAATGAACACGATCCGGCCATCTACAATCACGCGAAAACTGTGGGCATTTCTTGGAACGACGTGATCCGCCGGATCGGCCTCGATCCCCGCGACGAGTGCCACAAAACTGGATCTCTCGCCAAATACCCCGGCGCGGATGCAGTCATCAAGGCTCTCCGCGAGCGGCATCGCAGCGGCTTGAGTATTTTTCAAAAAGTGGTGGTGCAGGAAGACAATCCCCTGAAAAGCGCCGCTTACACCCACTGCGGAACCTGGTTCAACGCGATTCAGATGGCGGGTCTGAAATCCGCCCACCAGCAAGCCCGCGATGCAGGCATCCGCATCGACGCTGTTTACCCCACCGCCGCAGCCACTTTGTTCGCCCTTCAGGAACGAGCCCGCTTGGCCAAAGGCATCTCCCAAGACACTGTCGTCGCTGAGGATAATCCACTCAAAAGCGCCGTTTATCGCATCTTCGGTTCATGGACCTTGGCCATCAAAGAGGCCGGACTCGTTTCCCTTCTCGCAGAGCAAACGCACCGGAATAGAACCCGGCTTAGAAATACCAAATACCCGACACCTCAGGCAGTCATCGCGGAATTAAAGCGACGAGCGGCCCGCGGAGCACCTCTGCTGCAGGTGAACGTCGTTGTCGATGACCCCTCCTTGAAGCACGCTGCCTATCGGTGTTTCGCCACCTGGCTCGCCGCCATCAAAGCCGCCGGACTCAAGAAAAAATACGATCACGACCACCCTCGCCGAGTCGTGAAATACCGTGATGCCGCAGCCGTCCTGCGAGCCATCCAGAAACGCCACAAAAACGGTCAATCCACCGCCTGCAACATCGTCCAGAAGGAAGACACCAAGCTCAAATGCGCCGCCTATCGCCTCATCGGCAGTTGGTCCGAGGCCAAGCGCCTCGCCCTCGACTCCTGACGGTCTGGAGCGTGGGTTTTTTAACCCCGTTCTCTTCCCCAGATCGAGTCCACCGGGAAAAACCTTGTCTCCACACGCGGAAATGATTCCCTTCTCATCGTGAAAACAACCTCTCGTCTCGCGCTCTTCCTCGCCCTCGCCACCTCTGCATTCGCCGCTGAAGTTGCGAAGACCGCCTACACCACGCCCGTCGGCTATACCACCGTTGGCGGGTTTCAAGTCGGCTATTCCGCCGCCTCAGGTTTTTTCTCGGAAAGCCTGCATCCCGGCATGAATGTCATCGGCCTCAGCCTCCATCACTCCACCATCGTCTCCGGCACCATCGCCTCCCTCGGCAAGGACTTCGCCGAACTCACCGGCTTACCGGTCGATGCCAAGGGCAACTCCAAACTCGCCCTCGTCCAAGGCACCACCTACATCCTTGAAATCACTTCCGGCCAAAAAGCCGGCGTCATTCAAGAAATCACCCGTTGGCAAGACCTTCGCCTCACCCTTTCGGACGACATCGCCACCGCCGGGGTCAAACCCGGTGACCATTTCACCCTCCGCAAGGCTGCCACCCTCAATTCCGTTTTCGATCCCCGCTTCACCACCCTCCTCAAAGGTGAAAACCCCGACACCGCCGACAACGTCCTCATCCCCCAAGGCTCCTCATTCGGCGACTTTCGCCGCTGCTTCATCCTCACCCTACCCGAGGGAAATTTTTGGACGGATGCCGCCACCTACCAGCCCGTCGGCGATCTCCCACTCGTCTATCCAGACGGCCTCATCGTCCAATGCAAGGGAACCACCGGCGTGCCAATGACATTCTCCGGCGAGGTCAAATCCGGCCCCACCCGTTCCGTCATCAAGCCCGGTCTCAACCTCGTCGCCTCACCCTTTCCCATCGGCAGCAGCCTCCAAGATCTCGGTCTCGGCAACGACCTCCTGAAAAACGACGATCTTATGCAAGCCGACAAAGTTTGGATTCCCTCTGGCATCTTGGGTGGCCTCTTCACCACCTACTACCTCACCCCGGAAAACCAATGGATTTGCGCCAGTGACGGCTCACTGGTCACCGAAAAAATCCCCGTTGGCTCCGCCTTCCTCATCGAGCGCCAAGGTCCACAAGCCCTCTTTACCCTCGGCGACGGGAAATAAGGAGCGCGGACGTCTCGTCCACACCGTTTCGAGTCGCCTCCAGCGACGAGAAACCCACCCCCTTCCGTGATCATAAGAAGAAACATTTTGCCGCAAAAGATTCCAAAGAACTCCAAGTTAGGAATTTAGCCTTGTTAGGAAGATCTTAACCAATGATTTCACGGATTGAACTGATTTTTAAGAGCCTGGAAAGCATTGCCAGTTCACTCAAAAGGTGAATCGAATTGCTGCCAATTCTGTCAGTGAAATCAGTCAAAATCAGCGCACTCAGTGGTAAATTTCGGGGTTAGCACCTTTGTCACTTTCCTTTTTAGCACCAGAACCCGCGCTGTGCTGGAGTGCGGAAAGCAGAGTAACAAATCAAGTTACTCGGGAGGCTTATTCCCACTTGCGGCTAAAACCCTTCCTTCACTTTCCTTCGATGTTCACTCTCTCTTCTTCCCACTCTTCAAGATTCGCCAGATTCGCGGTGCCTAACTCTTCCTTCTCTTCCCTTCGATGTTCAATGTTAGGCGTTCGAGGTTCGCTTTTCACCTCTTTCTCCCCCCCCAAACGGCTTAAATCACCCTAGTCACCTCTCAAATTCCATCCAAATTTCCACCGAAAACCCACCATTAAACCTTTCCGAATCATCTGCGGGACTCCCTTTTATCATCCCTAGAACCTCGCTTAAATTAAACTGCAAATCACTGAACAACAATAACTTCAATCCTGTTCTCCACATCATCCAAAACCCGCGATCCAGCCCCCCATCGGCTCCTAACACTCCGCCCCTGAAAAAACTCTTTCCCTTTTGCAAAATTTTCTTGCGATCCCCGCCCTCCCGCTGTTTTCTCTCCGTGAATTCTATGAATGAGCAAAAGATGGGCCCCAAGTGACAGCTCTGTCACGCATCTCCGCTCAATCACCCCGAACACAAAAAACCACGCCTGCATTGGCACGTCTGCAACTAATACCTCGACTTAAAAGACCCAAACCAAAACTGTCATGAAAACATACCTACCTTATTCTCTCATCCTCGCCGCCGCCGCCTGCGGGATGGCCTTCGGCGCTGAAACCGCATACACCACTCCGGTGGGGTATGTGAGCCTCGGCGACACAACTATTGGCCAACCTGCGGTTAAAGCTCATACCGATGCTTACATCTCGCTTCCGCTGATCAAGCCGTTTGATTTTTCTGGGACAATTGCTTCCGTCGCT
>JAYVEJ010000141.1:0-5926 GCA_043748885.1 Luteolibacter sp.
CGAGGTCCTCGAACAAATCGCCTTCCCGGATCTCGGCCCGCAGGATCAGAAGACTTACGCCGAGCTGGTCCGCCAGTTAGTCCCGCAGGACGAGCGCGCCGGATCGTTTGCCCACATCGCTTCGGAGTTGGTCGATGCCAGCGGCTACGGCAAGGTCAGTAGTTTCCTCGATGCCGTCCAAGCCACCTCCGCCGAGCGGGCGGCGGCGGCGGTGCAAACGGCTGAGTCGCGCATGCAGTCGCTCGGTCTCGAAGGAAACGTGACCCGCGCGGATGTCGATCGGTTGCGTGAATGGTTGACCCGCCAAGCCCCCGGCCAAGTGGACAGCATCACCGGCAAGGCCATCGCCGAGGCTGCCCAGGATCATGGGAAATTCAAGTTTGCCGAGGCCTCACAACTCATCCTCCAATATCAGAAAAGCAGCGGCAGTGACGACGTGTTAGTCGCGTTTCTGCAAAGCTACTCCGCCCGCTCTAACTTGGAAGAAGCCATCCACATGGCGGACTTTATTTCCGATGCCAAGCGCCGCGCAGAAATCCTCAATCAGCTCAAATGAACGGCTCCACCAAAGTTTCCATCGCTGCGACTCTCGTGATTCTCGCCAGTGGCGGAGGACTGGGAGTCATGCACCAACAGCGTCTAACGACTCTCCGCAGCCAGCAGCGCGAGCTCGCCGTTAGGGCGGAGAATCTCGGCATCGCGGCGGCCTCCGTCGAGTCGCCAGTGACCAAGCGCCAGCGCGACGACCGCGCGAACCAAGCGAGTGCCATGGCCAAGGAATTCATCGCATTCGGCCGAGAAATCCAGCTTCACGACTCGCAAGGAAACGACTCGGACGAGGCATTTGAGAAGCGCTCGCTCGAGATGCAGGCGAAGTTGATGGGACTCGATGCTGCCCAGCTCAAGGTGCTCATCGCCAGCTTGCGCGATGACAAGACCCTCTCCAATGACATCCAACAGAACCTGATCTGTTACTCGATCTCGATGCTCGGCGAGGATCATCCCGCCGCAGCATTGGCCCTGTTCTCTGAGTCTGCGGATATTCTGAAAGACAGTCTAACTGGCGGTAGCGTGGTGGCCTCCACCTTGGCGAACTGGGCGAAAAAAGATCCGCTTGCCGCCCGCGAGTGGGTCCGCAAAAACAGCGCGGCTTACCCGGATCTAGCCAATGACGACGCCAAGCGCTCGATTATCGCGGGCGCGGCGGAGAACGATCCCAAGCTCGCCTTCAAGCTGATCGGCGAGATGCAGATGGACGACGTTTCCTCCGCCGTCGAGTCACTGGTGGAGGCGGGCAAAACCGCCGCGCAACGCACCGCGATTCTCGATGCCCTGCGCGACCATCTTGCGACTCTCCCCGAGGGGCCCGAGCGCGACGATTTGCTCCAAGAATCTCTGGAAACCATGGGCCGTAACCTCACCAGCGAAAGCTTCGACTCGGTGCAAGCGTGGATTTCAAAATCCAAGCTCAGCCCGGCGGAGAGTGCTCAGTTCGCGGGCGGTCTTTCCTATTTCAACACCAAGCAGGACACCGGGCGCTGGATCGACTGGATGGCGCAAACCCTGCCCCAAGACGCGGTGGCTAACAACGTCGATAACCTCATCGGCCAGTGGACTCAGGAAGACTATCAGGCGGCGGGCAAGTGGCTGGCCGCCGCTGCCGAAGGACCGGCGAAACAAGCGGCTGTTAGCACGTATGCCGGCACCGTCGCCGAGTACGAGCCACAGACCGCCGTCCAGTGGGCGCTCACTCTGCCTGCGGGCGAAGCGCGCCAAGCGACCTTCGAGGCGATCTATCAAAATTGGCCGAAAGCCGAAGCCGAAGCCGCTGCCGCGTTTGCGAAGCAGTATGGAGTGGATGTCGATGCGGAGCGTCCCTAATCCCCATGGACTGCGGTGGCAGAGCGCAGCGCCGACACCGCCTTGGCTTCTTCGGACACGGAACGCTGAAACATCCAAAGCGGTAGGGTGCTAGCGCTTCCTACCGCAGTCCATGGCGTCACAGCTCTTGCTCGATCGCCTTGAGCGTTAGAAATAGCTCCTGCCAGCGTTTAAGCTTTGGCTCGATGGCGATCTTCTCGCGGGCGAGGTGCGCCCTAACGGCGGTTAGCGATGAGGCGTAGTCTTGGAAGACGACGCGTAGTGCTTCCTCGTAGTCCGCGCGGAGGGTGCTGGCGAAGCCGCCGCAGGTGTCTAGCAGCCGTTTTTGAAACTCGGCGGTGATCGACTTGCGGGTGACGATGGCGGTGAGCACGCCGCCGGTTAGAAAGGCGGCGGCGAGGCCGCAGAGGATGGCGGGTGCCCACGGCACGCCGAGCGCGCCGCTGGTGGCTCCGGCGGTGGTAAGCAGCAGTAGCATGAAGGTGAAGGATTTGAGCGCGACGTTGCGGCGGCGGATTTCCTTGTCGAGCTGGTTGCGGACTTTGAGGTTGCCGATGCCTTCGCGGGCGGCGCGACCGAGCCGCAGGACGAAGCGTTTTTTCGCGGTGGCCAGCGTTTCATCGAGCGGGCCGCCGCTGCCGAGATCCACGGCCATCGCTTCCTTCACCCGCGCACCGAGTTCGTTCCAGTGGCTGCGGCAAAACTCGACCACTTCGACGCCGTCCTTCTCGGCCACGGCCTCGACGGCGGATTGCAGGCGCTCAGCGAAGACGGCTTCCATTTCCGGGCCGGTGCGGTCGCCGGTGAACAGCCGGATGAACGACGGAATCACGCCGAGCCGCCGCCGCAGGCGCTTGGAAACCCAGACAGCTTCGGTCTCGAAGATTTCGGCCACGCCGGTTAGATGGCGCGGCAGCCGGACCACGAAACGCTCGCGGATGTCGTCGATTTCCCGCTCGATGGTGTCGAGGAAACGGCCTTGATTGTTGAGCGCGTGGGTTTGGTCATCGACGTGATCTTCCACCGCCCGCAGCGCGGCGGCGGCTTGGCTGCGCCAGCTTTCGAGCGCGGCCTTACGCTCGGGAGCTTCGCAGACTTGGTGGGTGATAAAGTTCTCTAACTCCTGATAGCCGCTGGCCTTGAGGAGGCCGTGGGCGGCGGGGTGACTGCGCTTGGCCTCGCAGGCGATTTTTCCTGAAACGGCGAAGATCGGCGGAACGTGACCGATGCGTTTCACCGCGAGATCCGCCATGTGGCCGCGGATGACGGTGATGTCCACGGGCTCGCGCTTGTCTGCCTGTTGGATGATGAGGACGACCTGCTTGAGGCTCTCCGGCGAGAGCCGGGAGATGAAGTTCCAAGTGGACGCGGCCCACGGATTGGTGACCGGGAAAACAAACAGGATGAGATCGGCAGATGGCAGGAAGCGGGCGGTGATTTCCTGGTGACCCGCGACCATTGAGTTGGTGCCGGGGGTGTCGAGCAGATTGAAATCGCGAAGGAAACCGAGCGGGCGATAGCGTTCCCCTAACGCCGGGGTGACCTCGACATCGCGCGCCGTATTTCCGAACTGATACCAGAGGACGCGATCAGTTTGCGGCAGGTTGTGGACGCGGCACACGTCGTGGCCGAAAAGGCCGTTGAGGAGGGTGGATTTGCCGGCATTAATCTCGCCACAGACGACGAACAGGAACGGCGTGCCGAGGCCATTTTTAGTGGCGGTGAAGGGCAGCAGGTCGCCGAGATCGGTGGTTGTTTCTGCGGCCAGCTCGGCGGTGCCGCGCATCACCTCCGCAAGCCGTTCACGCGTCGCGAAATAGCGCTCGCCGAACATTGGGTAGCTCACGGGGCGGGGGAGAAAGGATCAAATGTTAGACGACGGTGCGGCCGCAGCCGGGGAGGCGGGCGCGTCGGTTTTCATCGCCAGTAATTGCGAGACGGTGACGAATTTGAAACCGCGGCGGAGCAAGCCGTCGAGCGTGGCCGGCATGGCATCGACGGTCTGGCCATGGAGGTCGTGCGAAAGGACAATGCCGCCCGACGAAGCACCTGCTAGAATGCGCGAGGTGATGACGCTGGCACCGGGGCGTTTCCAATCGAGCGGATCGACCGACCACAAAATGATCGGGTAACCAAACTCGGCGTTGACCCACTCGCGCTGGCGCTGGAGCAGCCCGCCGTAGGGCGGGCGCATGGTGCGGGGAGGTGCGCCGCAAGCGTTGACGATCGCGTCGTGGCAACGTCGCAGATCGGCACGGACTTCGGCGTCGGGAAGTTTGCTGAGCAGGCGGTGAGTGTTCGAGTGGTTGCCAATTTCATGGCCTTCCGCGAGAGTGCGGCGGACCACGCCCGGATAGAGATTCACGCTCTGGCCGATGACGTAAAAGGTGGCCTTGATGTTGCGGGCGCGCAGCATGTCGAGCAGCCGCGGGGTGTTCTGCGGGTGCGGGCCGTCGTCGAAGGTCATGGCGATGTAGTTGCCGGAAACCATCACGCGGGAGAAGGAAATGCCGGAGCCTTTCGAGAAATCCGAGCCGAGTGCCATGTCGGGATTGCGCGGGACCGGACCTTGCACTGGCGGGGTGCGGTAGGCGGTGTTAGAGGGAGTTTTGATCGGAGCCGCGTTCGGGTGGGTGGACCTCGGCCTGGACGACAATGGGGCGGCGGCGGCGCAACTGGAAAGCGCGGCGGTGCCTAGCAGGAAGCCGCGGCGAGTGAGCTTGGCCGCTGCGGACTCGTCCTCCGAATCGGCGTGGAGTAACTTGTAGCCGAGGGTGTAAAGGGGATTTTCCATAAGGAGAAAGGGTGCTGAGAAACTTCGGAGAGGTTACGGAATTCGGTTTTTATGTCACGCCTCGTTTTCGGCGAAGGTCGTGCCTTGGTTGAGCGCGTGGACGATTTCGCCGCCGGGCGAATGAAATTGATAGGACCTTCGCAAAGTTTCGCCGAGATACGCCTTGGCGATTTCCACCGCGCGGGGCAGCGACTCACCCATCGCTAGCAGCGCGGTGATCGCGGCGGATAAGGTGCAACCCGTGCCATGCGAGCCTGCAACGGGAATTCTAGCAGCGGTGAAACGATGGACTTCACCCTGATCGACGAGCAGGTCCACGCAGTGAGGTCCGACGAGATGGCCTCCCTTCAACAGCACGGCAGTGCCGAACATTTCCGCGAGCCGACGGGCGGCAGGTTCGAGCGAGGTTTCGTCCACGATGCGTTCGCCGAGTAGGGCTTCCGCTTCAGGCAAATTCGGCGTGATCACACGGGCAAGCGGCAGCAACCACTCGCGGTAAGCCGCCACCGCATCCGGTTGTAACAACGACGCGCCGGTGGAGGCGATCATCACCGGATCGACGACGAGCTGGACTTGCGGATAGACCCGCAAAATTTCCGCAACGGCAGTGACGTGGGCGGCGGAAAAAAGCATTCCTGTTTTCACCGCCGCCACCGGGAAGCTCTCCAGCAGCAGGGAAATCTGGTCGCGCACGACGTCCACTGGCACCGGATGCACCGCGCGGACGATATTCGCCGTTTCCGAAACCACGCAGGTCACCGCCGTTAGACCATGGACGCGGAAATGTTGGAATGTTTTCAAATCCGCCTGGATCCCGGCCCCGGCAGAACAATCGGAGCCGGCGATGGTGAGGGCGACGGGAGGGGAGTGGGGCATGGGGTTTTGATAACGGGTTCGGGTCAGGGGGCAAGAAAAGTAGTCGTGGACTTCAGTCCGCTCTTTTGAAGGGCCGGGGCGATGAGAAACTTCGGACTGAAGTCCTTGACTACGTTCTTTCGTGCTTGGCAGCTCCCGCAACTCGCAGAAAGATCGGCGTCATGGCAGGAGTGATCCGGGAATTTGAAGGGCTGCGGGTGAAGGTGGACGACGTGATCTACATGCCAAGCCTCGACGCGCCGCCGGAGAAGCCGCATCCGTTCGTGTATTTCATCTCGATCCACAACGACTCGCCGGTGCCGGTGACGATCCGCGGGCGGAAATGGGTGGTGCAGGAGGACGAGGGGGAAATCTCGGTGGTGGAGGGCGACGGGA
>JAYVEJ010000142.1:0-5913 GCA_043748885.1 Luteolibacter sp.
CGGAGAGGGTGACGCTGCCGACGGTCGATTTGGTCAAATTTCCGCTACCCGCCAAGGCGACTTGGACGAGTCCGGAACGCAGATCGAAGTTTCCGCTGCTGGTGAGCGTGGACGTGCCGTTGCCGGTCAGCGAACCTCCATTGTCCAAAACCAGCGCACCGGTCGAGGCGGTGCGGCTGGCTCCGAAGTCGAGGATGCCGCCATCGACGGTGAGCGTTCCCGAGCCCAGAGTGCCATTCGCACCTAGGGCCAGCGTCCCAGCGGAAACGAGCATGACTCCCGACGAGGTGTTGGTCCCGCTCAGCCGGATCGTGCCGCCACCGGTTTTGGTAAAGCCGCCGGTTCCGGAAATCGCTCCGGTGAATGCGACCTCGCCTCCGGCAGCCGCGGTGAAAGTGACTGACTTGTTGAGGGTCAAAGCGCCGCCGAAGGTATTCACGCCGGACGTGTTCCAGCCGCCGAGGCTGGAGCTGCCGCTACTTCCCGCACGAATGCTGATTGCGTTGCCGACGCTCAATCCCGACCCGGCGTCAAAAAGCAGCGAGGACGAGTTCGTGCCAGTCGTCTCTCCGAGGTTGGCCGCTGCTGAACCCAGCGCGCTGGAGTTTCCCAACAGCGTGGTCCCGGCATTTGCGAAGTAACCTCCCGAAAACGTGTTGGTTCCCGAAAGCAGCAGCGTGCCCGTTCCAGTTTTGGTCGCCGCAAATGCTCCTGAAACTGCTCCGGAAATGCCGATTTCGGTCCCGGTCAATCCATTGGAATTGATCAAAAAAGTCCGGTTGGCCGTGATCGCCACGCCGGAGGAGATGAATGACGTCACTCCGCCAGTGCCATTGAAGCTTAGATCTCCCCCGAGACTGAGGACTCCGGTTCCGGTGACGGACCCGCCGGTTAGGGTGAGTGTACCCACGGCGTCGGAGAACGACTGCAGCCGCAATTGGCCGTCCGACCACACGATGACCGCCGACGCGTCGGGAATCTGGTTGCTGGCGTTGAGTTGGACGAGCGCACTGGCGGCGGTGCCCGTGCCGTCGCCGATTTGTAAGGCCCCGGCAAACGCGCTGAACCCGGCCGTTTTCCCGAGGATCAACTGCCCATCATTGATCTTGGTCACGCCGCTGAAGGTGTTCGAAGCGGTGCCGCCCAGCACCATCGTGCCGATGCCGGACTTGGTGATGCCAAACCCTGTGCCGCCGATCACTCCATTGAAATTCACGGGCGCACTGCCATTGAAGGTCAGGGAACGCGTGGCGGCCAGCGTGGTCGAGCTATTGAAAGTGATCTCGGAGGTGCCAATAAACGTCGTGTTTCCGGCGAGGGTGTAGGAATTGCCAAGGGCAAGGGTGGTGGCGGTTCCGAAACTGGCGGTGCCAAGCGAGAAATTGCCGGTGCCAAGCGAACTTGCCTGGCCCGCATACAGGATCCCCGCGCTCAGAGTTACCCCGAGAATTGCATTGTTCCCTGACAGCACCAGCGTTCCAGAACCGGCCTTGGTGAGGATTGCCTTCGAACCCGAGAGTGCGCCGCTGAGGCTAAGAATTCCCGCCCCGCTGACCGTCACCGTCCTGCTGGAAGCCATCGTCCCGGCACCGGACAGAGTGAGAGCGTTGGTTCCCGAGACTTGGAAATTCCGCGTGACAGTATAGGCATTTCCAAGGCTCCTGCCACCCCCTACGGCACTGAGATTGAGGGATGTCGAATTAAGACTAATGCTTCCCGTGCCGAGGGCGGAATTGCTGCCGATTTGCACGCTTCCATCACCCAAGGTGTTGATTCCGGAATAGGTATTCGCGCCGTTGAGGATCAGAGTTCCAGTGCCTGCTTTCGTCAGGCCACCCGTGCCGCTCAACACCCCGTTCAAGGTGTAGGTTCCCCCAGTGCTGCTAATCTTCAGGAGGTATCCCGAATTGCCAAGATTGCCATTCAGAATCAGCGAACCCGCGTTGGTGACCCACGTCTGGGCGGCTCCCAAAACGAGACCATTGTTGATGGTCTGAACATTGGTGGCGCTGTTAATGATACCGCCCGACGCCGTGAGCGTGTAAATCCCGGTTCCCCCCAAGGCAAATGCCGCTGCGGTGGAACTGAAAGTCAGCGACGCCACGCTGCGGTTCGATCCAAGCGTGGGAAACAGCCGCCCGCTCCCGTTGAAAACCAACGCATCTCCGCTCGCCGCAGGTGCCACTCCCCCGCTCCAGTTGGCTCCAGTCAGGATATTGTCATCCGTGCCGGCCCCCGTCCAAGTGAGGGTTAAAGCCTCCAAACTGCTGCGGGAAGCGAGCAGCACGAAGCCGATGAGCACGGTCATCGAACGTCGGGTGACTCCGAAAATATCAGCCAATAAAGGTTTCAAACGCGGCAAGCTCCAAGGGGGTGGGGGGGTTAATATCTCAAACCCAAGACATTATGGTGTGGTAGATATTTAACATAGGTCAATTATTTAAAAATAAATTAAATCGTCCGCGACCATCGGGAGGTTAGCCGGGAGGCGAAGCGAGCCTAACGCTCCCCGGTTGGACCTCTGCTCATGGCCGCTGTAAAGCCATCTCGAGGATCGTCTTCGAAAATCCCAAAAAAAGCGCGGCCTCCCTGAGGAGACCGCGCTAGTTTTAAAAAAGAGCCTGGCGGTGAGACACCGCCGCCACGTTAGAACTGCGAGCTGAGCGAGAAATTGAATTGACCGCCCTTGTCGGCTTGCTTGTCCGGGGATGAAACGGGAATCGCGTAGTCGAGGGCAAGCGGCAGCGGACTGATAGGGAGTTTCAAGCGGATGCCCACGCCCACGTCGCTATAGATATCATTTGGGGTAATATCCCAACTGCCGGCATTCACAAAGCCAGTGTCGGAAAACACTGCGGCGCGCACGGTTTCGATGATCGGAACGGTGTATTCGAAAGAAACATAGCCCAGCGATTTTCCACCATAAACTTCATTCGTATAGCCGACATCGCGTGGGCCGACATCGCGGAATTTGAATCCGCGGAGAGTACGGCCACCGCCGAGGAACATCCGCTCGAAGATCGGGACATCATCCCCTTTCACGCTATTCACGAAGGCCAACTCACCGTTGACCGAGAGGATGGAATCCCACTTGAGATTCCAATATTTCTGACCTTGGCCGGAGAATGAAAAGGTATCCACATCCCCCCCTAAGCCGGCGAATGTTAGACCTAGATCCACCTTGTGACCGGAGCGGGCGAGGACACCGCTGTCACGGCTATCATACACATAGTTCGCTGATAGGGCACTGCGTATAAAATCGCCGCCGATGTTCGTGTCGGAGAGCTTTGACTTATCGCCGTCATTAGGGCTCTTGAACGAGTAATCTGTCGCAGAGACATTCGAATCAATAGTTACCTGCTCGAGGCGATACTCACCTTTGATCGAGCTTTTCTTGCCAAGAGGTTTACGCAATGAGACCGCTGCACCCACATTGGTTTGCTGATAGTGATCGCTGAAATAGTTTGATTGCTTATAGAACAACTCACCGCCGAGGGCCAACTGTTGGTCCATAAACCATGGCTCCACCAATGAAACGGTGAACTCGGAGCGCTGGGAACCGGCGCGCAGACTCATCGAGAAGCGCTGGCCTCCCCCGGTGAAATTCCATGGATTGAACAAATCAAAGTTTGATTGTTCGAGAGTTAGGAAACCGACGATGCTATCGATCGAACTGAAACCGATGCCCACGCCGACGGAGCCAGTGGCTTTTTCTTCCACCAAAACATTCACGTCCCGGTAGCCGGAACCGGCCGGCGCGCCGGTCGCTTGGACGTCACTAAAGTATTGCAAGTTTTCGAGACGCGCCTTGGTGGTGTCGAGCTCGACGGAGTTGAATTGATCACCCGGCTTGAGTGGGATTTCCCGGCGGATCACCTTGTCCTTGGTCTTGGTGTTACCGACGATGTTGACGCGGCCCACGCGGAAGCGAGAGCCCTCGGTGATGCGATAGGTGATACTTACTCGGTTAGGTCCGGCATCGCGGATGTCGGGAGTGACTAGCGCATCGGCATAGCCGCGCGATCCATAGAAGCTGCGAATGGTGGTGATATCATCCCGCATTTTTTTCGATGAGTAAGCGGCATTTCCGACCAGTGTTAGAGACGGATAGAGTTCTTCGGGTTTGAAGACACTCATCTTGCCAAAGCCCACGCCGGCGACGGTGTATTTCTCGCCTTCGCTGATCGGGAGCACCAAATCCACGCGGCCATCGCCGACGGGATCGCGGCGGAATCCCGGGCTACTCACACGAAGGTAGCCCTTGCTGCGGTAGTAGTCCAAGATGGCGTTTTGGTCGGTGTCTAACTCACCGGAGTCGAAGCGACCGGACTTGGTCAACCACGAGAACCAACCTTTTTCCTTCACCTTCATTTCCTTGCGCAACTCTGGATCGGTGAAGGCATGGACTCCTTCGAAACGAATCTTGCGGACCTCGTTCTTGGAGCCTTCGTCGATCACGAAAATCAAATCGGACACGCCCGCTTGCCCCGTCGCCTGAGTGCGGTGAGAGACCGTGACATCCGGGTAACCATAGCCCTGATAGTATTTCTCGATGTTGCGCCGCGCTTCGAGGATTTGCTCGTCGCTCAGGGCACCCCCGGCTTTCATTTTGGATTCCTTGGCCAGCTTCTGATCGGTGAAAATCGTGTTGCCCTGGAAGCCGACACCCCCGAGGCCGGGCCGCGTGGTCACTTCTGCGATCAACTTCACGCTCGTGCCATTCGGCTCGGCGAGGAAACGCACGTCATCTACCAGACCGGATTCGTAGAGCGACTTGATGTCATTGTCCAAGCCCTCTGCCCGATAGGGCATACCGGATTTCGTCGCCATCAGGTTGCGCAAACGGGCTTCATCCACCGTCTTCGCACCGCGGAAACGGATGCTCACTTCCGAGATGTTTTTCCCTTCGAAATCCTGCGCGTGCAAGCTGCCAGCAAGCGATAAGATGGTGAGTGAGGTGAGGGCGGCGAATTGGCCCACGCCACGCGGCATGAGGAGTGAGGAAGTGGTGGGGAATCGCATGCAGGTAGTAGTGGTTGGGCAATCAAGCCCGCCCGCCCCCCGCCTCGTCAAGGTCAATAGCAGGCATTTCCTTAGCTTCATTTCACAAAATGCAGCTTCCTCCCGAAATCCTTGCCCCACGCGCACTCCTGTTCTAAACCCGCCGCGTGCTCACGATTCATAAGCTCACCAAAACGCTCGGCGGCCGCTGCCTTCTCCGCGAGGCGGAAATGTCCATCAACTGGGGCGAGCGCGTCGCCCTCGTCGGCCCGAACGGTGCCGGCAAATCCACCCTGTTCCGGATGATCCTCGACGAAGACAGCCCGGACGAAGGCAAGATCGAGCGCGACGAATACTCCATCACTGGCTACCTCCCACAGGAGGCCGGTGAGCCGACCGATGAGACGATTATTGAAATCGCGATGGGCATCACCCCGGAAATGATCGGCATCCTGCGCACCATGCGTGAGCACGAAGCCACCGGGGATCTATCCCATCCAGACTTCGCCCACGCGCAGGATCAATTCACCGCCCTCAACGGCTATCAGCTCGAACCCAAGGCGAAAAAAATCCTCCACGGCCTTGGTTTCAAGTCGGCAGATTTCCACAAACCCGCCCGCGAATACTCGGGCGGCTGGGTCATGCGCGCCCACCTCGCCCAGCTTCTAACGATGGAGCCCGACCTGTTGATGCTCGACGAGCCGACCAACCACCTCGACCTCCTCTCGCTGCTCTGGCTCCAGCGCTATCTGTTAAATTACAGCGGTGCCATTCTGATGATTTCCCATGACCGCGACTTCATGGACTCGATGATCGAGACTGTCGTGGAAATCGACCCAGACGCCGCCAAGCTCAATTCCTACACCGGCAACTACAGCTCCTACTTGGAGCAACGCGAAGCCCGCTTCGAGC
>JAYVEJ010000143.1:0-2196 GCA_043748885.1 Luteolibacter sp.
GGGCGATGGGCATCGAGACCTTCGACCAAGTCGTTAGAGTAACATTTCTCGATGAAGACGGCGTGATCCGCACTCGCGAGCGCGAGGAGATCGTCGCCCAATACCGCAACGTCGCGGAGCTGCGGCGGAACTTCGCGCTGCAAGCCGTTTTCAAGGGCAAGGCCGACACCACGGAAAACATCAAAGAGCGCTGGGACGCCTCGCGCGAGAAGCGCAAAACCTCACAACCCATCGCCGCTTCCGCCGGCTGCACGTTCAAGAATCCCGAGTTCATCCCGGCTGGCCGAGTGATCGATTCGCTCGGCCTCAAGGGCACCACCTGTGGCCACGCGGCGGTGTCCGAAGCACACGGAAATTTCGTGATCAACCAAGGCGGCGCGTCCGCGTTAGAAATTCTAACACTCATTGAGTTCATCCAGGAAAAAGCCCGCGACGAGCGCCATGTCGAGCTGGAAACCGAGATCAAAATCCTCGGTGAAGATGAAGCCTCATTCTAACGCACATGCTCACTCACCAGAAAATCGCAGTTCTCATGGGAGGCCCCGGCAGCGAGCGGGAAGTTTCCCTCGCCTCGGGCAAGGCCGTGCTGAAGGCGCTGCTAGATCTCGGCCTCGATGCCGTGGCGGTCGATGTGACGAGCCCGAAATTCAATCTCCCAGCCGGCACAGATCTCGCGTTCAACGTGATCCACGGCACCTTCGGCGAGGATGGCTGGTTGCAGGAAATCCTCGAAGGTATGGGCGTCCCCTACACCGGTGCCGGGGTCAAAAGCAGTCGGCTCGCGTTTGATAAGAACCTCGCGAAAGCAGCCTTCCTCGCCTGCGGCGTGCCGACGCCGGGTTCGGAAATCATCGACCTCGCGAATGGCCAGCGGTTGCCTTCGTTTCCCGTCCCCTTCGTGGTGAAACCGCCGCGCGAGGGTTCCAGCGTGGGCGTCCACATCGTCCACGAGCAAGCGGATGCGAAAGCCGCCATCGCCGATGCCGCGAAGTACAGCAGCGAGATTCTCATCGAAGAATTCATCTCTGGCAGAGAGCTAACAGTCGGGATCTTGAACGACGTACCCTTGCCCATCGTCCACATCGTGCCGCCCGCCGGAGTGTATGATATGGCGAGTAAATATCCTTGGCTCAGCGGTGCGCAAGGCAGCGAATACGTCTGCCCGGCCGATCTCGATTTGGAAACCACCATGGCCGTCCAAGCTGCCGCGCTGGCCGCGCACCGGGCACTTGGCATCGAGATTTATTCGCGAGTGGATGTCCTGCTAGATGCTGAGAATCGCCCGTTCGTGCTCGAGGCCAACACCATTCCCGGGATGACGGAAACCAGCTTGCTGCCCAAAGCCGCCGCCGCCGTGGGGATTTCTTTTCCTGAGTTATGTAAAACCATCGCCGAGCTTTCGCTCAAACTCCGCTCCTAACATGTCCAAGCCCCGCACCAGCAAACCGCTCCGCCGCCCACGCTCACAGGTGCTGGAGGTCCGCGTCATGTCGCCGCGCATCGCGTGGTTCAGCTTTCTAACATTTGCTGGCAGCTTGGCGAAAATCGCGTGCGTCCTCGCCGTGCTCGCCGGCATCGGCTGGGGCGTCTGGCAGGGAATCCAGCGGGCATTCTACAAAAATCCCGATTTCCGGCTGCAAGTCATCGACCTCAATCCGAACTCCGCCATCGACGAGGTGGGCCTCGCGGAAGCCACCGGCATCGATCTAACTGCCAGCTTGTTCGACATCGACGTGGACCAAGTCACTGCGAAATTGAAGGCCTTGCCAGAGATCGCCGCTGCCCGCGCGGAGCGGCATCTTCCCGGCAAGCTGGTGGTGCGGGTGACCCCACGGACGCCGCGGGCGTGGCTTTCCTGCCCACTCGCCGGCCTATCTGAAACGCGCCGCATCGGAGCCATGCTGGTGGACCAAGGCGGCATCGCCTACCCCTGCCCGGAGTTGCAGTTAGAGGCTGCGGTGAAACTGCCAGTGATCCAACTGCCACTCTCCGAAAGCCACCCGATCGTCGCTGGCAAACCTGTCGGCCACCGCGAGCTGGCGCATTGCTTTCGATTGTTAGACGCCGCCGCCGCGAGTGATCCAGAGGCCATCCACTGGATCGAGTCAGTGAAGCAAGTGAACGAGTGGTCGTTATTGTTAGTCACTCGCGAGGGCACTTCCGCCACATTCGCTCTCGGCGATCACGACCGCCAGA
>JAYVEJ010000144.1:0-2195 GCA_043748885.1 Luteolibacter sp.
ACTCCGCCGAGCATGGCGAGTACCACGCCTAATAGAAAGAAGATCGACCACCCGGCGGCATCACCACCGCCGACGATCATGGTCTCACGGCAAGTGGCGCAAGCGAGAAACGGGATCATGAAGTTCATGGCTGAAGTTATAGGTGCGAGTGATTAAATATGAATCCGGGTGATCTTGCGGTAGAAATACACGCCATACAGCGGCATTAGCAAAGTTCCGGCCACACCCACAATCCCGAGCGCCGTGATCATCCCAGATTTCTCAGGAGCCAACACGAAGGACCATAAGGCCAAGAACGCGCAGAGCAGCGTGCTGACGGTGACGAATACGAGGTGAAATCCTTTGAGAGACATGGAAGTGAAGTGGTTGAGATTAACGAAGTGAAGGCGAGGCCAACAGCTTTGGAGTCTTGGAGTCTTTACCGTAGAAAAGGTTATCGTAAATGGGATCCGAGATCGCGAGGGCGGTGAGTCCTGCAAGACTGCACACCATGCACAGGCCGGAAGCGAAAAGCCAATACACTGCTTTCTTCTCATGGTTAAGGTGCATAAAGATAAATGCAACTAGAGAAGCTTTGATGGTGGCGATGGTGAGGCCGAGAATACAGTCCCACTTGTCGAAACCATGTGCTCCGACGTCGAACGCTGGGACCGTCGCGATGAGCACTGTAAGAATGGTGCCTCCGAACAAGATGGCCCCAATAAATAAATAGGTTCGAATAGATTTCTTAATAGCTTCTGGGGTATCGGCCATGGGAGTTGGTGATGGGTAGGTGGTAAAAATGGAACAGGAGCAAGATTACATCAAATACAGGATCGGGAAAACGAAGATCCAGACAAGGTCCACAAAGTGCCAGAACAAACCGCCGATTTCGACGCGGTTGGCGAGCCACTCCGGGTTGGTGAGATACATCTTGCGACCGAAGAACAAATAGTAAGACAGCACGAGCGCGCCGCCGATGACGTGCAAGCCGTGGAGACCGGTGATGGTGAAGTAAATGGCATAGTAAGTATTCCAAGCGGGAGTGAATTTTGCGGCGAAGGCAACCTGCTCCCGCGGAATCGACATCTCGGGAAATGTCTCATCACCACGCGCTTCATAGTTCGGACCAAAGAACTCTTCCTTGAGCGAATCCGCCGCTGATAGTTTTGCCCGTCCTTCATCCTCGGACTTCTTGGCAAAATCCTTCCAGCCGATCCGATAGAGTTCCTTATGAGTGGGAACCAAGCGTGGATTGCCGTTCTTATCGACGCCCTTCTTCTTGAGAAGATCGGCTTTCAGCTTGGCGATTTCACCTTGGTGCCATTCCCAAGCTTCCTTGACGAACTTGTTGTTCTTCATCAGCCACGAGTTCTCAATCGCGACTTCGGGATCAATCCCTTTGGCCACCGCTTTCATGACTAAGTATTGAAAGTCGATCGCGTCGATGTGATGGAATCCCATCGGGCTTTCGAGCAGTTTGCCCTCCACCACGGTGTCATCACGGAGGCGGGACGAGCCATCTGCTTCCTTGATGTCGCGCGGGTGGAAATCGAATTTGGTCGGCGGGCTGACCTCGAAGGTGACCGCAGAAACTTCCGTTAGCAACTTGGGGGCTAATGCTTTGACATCGATATTCACTTTCTCGGCGATTTGCCAATCCCGCTTGTCTGGGAATGCGGCGTGGGCTTTCACCCATTCCTGGCGGAGAGCTGCGGTGCGGTAGCCCGCATTGTGACTGGCCGCAGCGAGGCGAGTTTTCTCAACCCGGTTAAGAAGTTCAATCGATAGCGCCTCACCCGTTTTTGCGATGACTGTGGCGGGTTTGCCCTCTTCCACGACTGCGGTGACATCGGCAGCGAGAACCACTTTCGAGTGATGGTGCTCAGCTTGAGTGAGCAGCTCCTCAACCCATGGCTTATGGAATCGGCGAGTATTGAAAGTCAGCTTCGAAGTATCTACATAAATAAGGTTCTCTTCGATTTGTTTGCCATGGTGGTCGAGCACCGGAGTTTCCCCATCCTTTTCGACACCGAGGTGACCTTCGACGATTGAATAATCCTGAAGCCTAACTGCTTGGTGATGGAACTTAACATTGTACTCAACGCCCTTGAGCACCATGAAGATCAAGGCGCAGAACACCGTGATGCCCATGAAGATTTGGAACTTCCGCCAATCGCGCATTTTCAACGAGGCCCATGCAAACACCACCGTGA
>JAYVEJ010000145.1:0-2194 GCA_043748885.1 Luteolibacter sp.
GTCGGCCAGACGCCGGTGATCGAACCAGGCGGGCATTTTTCCTACAACAGCTACCACGTCGTGGCGCGGGGCGCGAAAGTGTCCGGGGCATTCTTCGGCGAAACGGCGACGGGAGACTGGGTGTTCTCGCGGATTCCCGAGTTCCGGTTAGAAGTGCCGGGTTGGGCTTGAAGAAGGATAGGACTTATAAGGCCTATAGATCCTATGAATGAATGACCTCGTCCATAGGGATGTCATGTGCCTCGGAAAATGTATCCGGAACAAGCTGCTCGGGAAAACAGATGCCGATTTTGAGCGCGCCGGGGCGGGCTTGGGCGAGCAGGCGGTCGTAGAAACCGCGGCCGCGGCCGAGGCGACCGCCGGATTTGTCGAAGGCAAGGCCGGGACAAATGAAAGCGTCGATTTGCTGGAGTGGGATCTCGGGTGAACCTGCGGCGGGTTCGAGCAGGTTGAACGGGCCGAGCTGGAGATTTTCGCCGGAGTGGAAGGTGAGGTGGTGGCCGGAAATTTTCGGATAGCCCCATGTTAGGTCGGGGCGGGCGAGGGTGACCGCTGCGAGATCGACCTCGCCGGGGAGCGGGGAATAGATGGCGATGGTGCGCAGTCCGGGGTGGGCGTGCAGCCATTTTTCCAAGGCAGCGCAAGTGGGGGCGGAGCTGCCGTCGCACTCACGCAACGACCGCCGCATGGTTTCGCGGAGCTGGGATTTACTAGGAGCTGATTCGGGAATTGCCACTTGCCAACAATCGGAGTTTTCCCATCCTTAGCGCTGATGATGCGTTTTTGGCAAGTAGCGGCAGTTTTTTGTGCCATGGCGTCGGTTCTCGGGGCGCAGGAGACGGCGAAATCCTTCCCGTGGGACGCGCCGAAAGTGGTGACCAGCGTGTTCACCCCAGATCTGGGAATGCTGGATTCCGAGCGCGAAGAATACGCCACCAACTTGGCGACGATTGCCTCTAACTACCTCGCCACGGCCAAGGCATCGCCCGCATCCTTGGCAGACGCCCGCCGGATGTTGGCCCTAGCGCTGCAACTTTCCCCACGCAACAAGCGGGCGGTGGTGGTGAATTTCCAACTCTCGAAAGGCGTGCTGCCGGAAATCACCGACAGCAACTACAGCCCGCCGGTGTTTGCCCGGCTGATTCTAACACGCGGCCAACTTCTCGCCAAACAAGGCGGCGAGCAAAACCAAAAACTCGCCCGTTATTTTATCCAACTCGCCGCCGAGCTGGACCCGAAAAACGAAGACGCCGTTTACGCCAGCGAGGTGCAGCGGCTGGATCACGGGGCGGTGGACTGGGCGGCGGTGACGGATGCGGAGGGGAAGAAGGGTTGAAATGTCCCGCCAAGACTATGCAAGACTTCCAAGACGGCGTCCTGATCCTTTGTTTTGTCGCATTTTTGATCCTCATCGCATGGGGTTTCCTTGCTTTGGTGAAGAAGGTCATCCGGATGTTTACCGGTCGTGACGTTGCGGAAGCGCCAGTAGAAAGTGTTTCAATTACCTTTGCGATTTCAGGGGCTGAATATGGTAGTGAGAACGAGCGCAGATCGGTTCAGCGTTTTGCAATGAGGCTTGAGAATAAGCTCAAGTCACACGCGCTAGGCGAATACGATGGAGACGAGTTTGGCTGCGGGACTGCAAGTCTTTACTTTTTTGGTCAGAGTGCCGATAGCCTATGGGAGCTAATTGAAGAAGACGTTCGAGTCCGATCTCCGCACCAAGCACTATCAGCAACCCTCATCTACGGGAATCGACCGAATGAGAGAAAGACCATCACAATTGCAGAAGCCGAACAATGAAGGATGGCAACCCTATCTCGACTCTCTGCATTTCCATGCTCCCGGTGATTTTAACCTCAATTCCGCCTTCAAAGCTGGCTCCCGCTAGTGGGGTTGCAGTCGCTTGAATCGTTATTTCCACCATGCCCTCCGAAATCGAACGCAAATTTCTCGTCGCCGACGACTCGTGGCGGGACGGGACGCCGGGCGTTAGAATCGCGCAGGGCTACCTTTCGCAAGACCCGGAGCGCACGGTGCGGGTGCGGATCGGCGGGGAAAATGCGTGGCTGACGATCAAGGGCCGCACCGAAGGGATCACGCGGGCGGAGTTTGAGTATGAGATCCCGCCCGACGAAGCGCGGAGTCTGCTAGGGTTGTGTTTGCCCTCGGTGATCGACAAGACGCGCCACGA
>JAYVEJ010000146.1:0-2187 GCA_043748885.1 Luteolibacter sp.
ATCTGCGGTTAAAATTCTTAAACTGACAGGATTAGGCGTCCCGCCCGGACAGGAAATGCGAGAGGCGGGACGCCTCCGCAACGGTCTGGCGCGAGACGCGCCAGCCACTCTCCAGCCCGAGCATTTCCACATACCCTCATGCGCGGCAGTGTAGAATGTGCAAGAACTTAAGGTGCGGCTTTCGTGAGCTTCCCTTTTCCGGCTCATTGGCTGGTGGACGAGGGCGTCCACTCTCCTTGTTGGGATGCGGATGAACTTCAAGGAGCGGCGATACTCCGATTCGCCGGGACCATGGGAGGACTCATGGATCGTGTCTTGGCTCACTTCAGCGGCGCTTCATTGGCTGCGGCGATTCGGAGATCGCCGCTCCTTGGAGGGGAGAAGAGGCTGGCTGCGGCGCCTTGGCTTCGACGCTCATAGAGCCGAAGCAGGGCTTTGGAGGGACGAGGGCGTCCACTCTGCTTATTGGAACTTGAGATCTTTGAGCATGGTTTCCTCGAACGCCTGCCAAGCGAGGTCGGGATTGGGGATGCCGCGGACGGCACCTTGGGCGACGCGGGCATGGGCGGGATGAAAGCGCGTGAGGGCGGATTTCCAACGGAGTTGGTTCCATTGATCGACGCCGCCACGTTCGCCACTGCCGATCAGGCTGTTGGCACCGGAGACCCAAGTCCCTTTAAAGGCATGCACGGTGATGCCGACTGAGTCGCGGAAGACGGTGTGGTCGAACCAGAGAGTTTCAGCACCGACCTGATAGGAACGTGGCGGCAGTTGCGTGGTGAGTGTCATGCCGATGGAGCCCATGCATTCGTCGGGAAGGTGCTTGAAGGCTTCGAGGACGTTGGTGGAATCCGCTAGATTCCACTCAAAAAAGGCGAGGTGGACGGTGGTGCCGTCGTCGCGGTCGATGCGGGCGGCGGTGCCGGTGGAGCAGCGGAGGGCGGGAAGGGCTTTTTCGACGACGGTGGGAAGCGAGGTGGAGGTTGATGGTTGAGAGTGGAGAGTTGATGGGAAAGAAGCTGGAGAAGATTGCGGATCGAGGATAGTGGATTGGGGATGATGAAGAGAAGTGGACTCTTCATCTCCAATCTCCGATCTCTGATCTGCGGCCTCTGACTCCTGACTCGCGGGCGAGACGCCCGCGCTCCTTGACGGCTGATAGACTAGCACCGGCTGGCCGCGGCCTGCGGGTGCGGGGTGCATCCACCAGTAGGCGACCGCTTCCACCGCGCCGAGGGCGAGGGCGATGCCGATGATGAGTGAGACCGGACGGGGCATGGGAGAAAAGCTGAAAGGCTGAAACCGGCTATAGGGCTTCGCTGTTTTTCACGGGCTTCTCGTATCCCGTAGGGTTGAGGGATTGCCAGTTCCAGCTATCGGAACACATTTCGTCGAGGGTGCGGGTGGCTTTCCAGCCGAGGAGGGTGGCGGCTTGTTGGGGGTTGGCATAGCACGCCGCGACGTCGCCAGGGCGGCGATCTTGAAAGACACAGGGAATGGGTTGACCGACGGTTTTTTCAAAGGATTTCACGATATCCAGAACCGAGTAGCCGACGCCGGTGCCGAGGTTGATCGGGACTGCGCCTTGTAGATCGTCAAGCCGTTGGACGGCGGCGACGTGGCCGGCGGCAAGATCGCAAACATGCAGATAGTCTCTCACGCCGGTGCCGTCGGGAGTGGCGTAGTCGTTGCCGAAGACCCGCAGCTCCGGCAGTCTGCCGACGATGAATTGGGTGACGCAGGGGAACAGGTTGTTGGGCCTGCCGGTAGGAGATTCTCCGATCCGCGAGGAGGGGTGGGCACCCACTGGATTGAAATACCGGAGTAGGGCGATCTTCCATTTCGAGTCGGAGGCGGCTAGATCGCGGAGGATTTCCTCGATGTAGAGCTTGGTGCGGCCGTAGGGATTGGTGGCGGATAGCGGATGATCTTCGGCGATGGGCAGGGCGACGGGCGAGCCATAGACGGTGGCGGACGAGGAGAAGACTAGCTTGAAACAGCCGTGGCGCTGCATGGCTTCTAGCAGCGTGAAGGTCGAACCGAGGTTGTTGGTGTAGTAGTCTAGCGGAATTTCGTTGGACTCGCCGACCGCTTTGTAGCCGGCGAAGTGGATCACCGAGGCGATGGGGTATTGCTGGAAGATGGCGTCGAGCGCAACCCCGTCCCTTACATCCGCCTCAATGAATG
>JAYVEJ010000147.1:0-2186 GCA_043748885.1 Luteolibacter sp.
ACTCGGTGAAGAGGGCGAGCGCGGCCTGCGGGTGGTCGTTGGCCAGCGTCATGATGGAAAAACCGATGAGACCTTGGCGACTCTCTTCCTTGAGGGATTTGTCCGCACGGACTTGGGCGATGAGGATCTTCAACTGCGCGGAATCGAGTGACATCATGCGGTCCATGAACTCCATGACTCGCTTCTGTTGGGCTTCATCCATCGGACCACCTTTTTTCTCGATGGCCTCCATTTCCTTGGCGAAGGCGATGAACTCGGCGGCGGCGGCCTTGGCGACCGCTTCCTTGTTCTCGCGCTCGCACTTGGTCATGCGGACGGGATCGGCGGGGCGCGAGGGATCGAGGGCAATGCCGAGCGTGGCGGCTTCGGCGACGAGTTTCGTGTGGTTTTCACGAACGGCAGCAAGCCGTTGGTGGTCATGCCAACCAAGGCCCGCGGCGGCGGCGAGGATAAGCACGGAGAGGGCGAGGGAAATTTTCATGAGGCGGATTATTGGAGCTTCTTCAGGATTTCCTCGCGGCGCTTTGCATCGGTGATTTTCGTGGCGAGGACGCGGGCTTGGTCCTTGTTTTGGCGGGAGGAATCGCCATCGAGAAATGAGCTGAGAACGTCGTCGTTGCCACTGACTTCATGGTAGTGGACGGCCAACTCGGACACAGCGGCGAAGTCCATCTTGCGCCCGCCTTGAATCGAGTTGGCAAGGGCTTTGCCGGTGATGCTGTCGGTCGAGTCCGGTGCTTGGCTCTGGGTCCATTCGCGCATCGCGTCGAGATCTTCGCGGGTGATTTTTTTCTGATAGGAAATCGACTGGATTCTGGATTCTGCGGCTTGTTCGACGCACGCGGTCCGCTCGGCAGGCGTGGCGGCGATCCGCTCCATGAAGCCGGTGACTTTGGCATAACCGTCGTCATCCACCAGCCGGGACGCTTGCTGGGCCAAGATCTTAGACTGCTCATTTTCCGGCACTTGACCACGGACCAGCGTGGCAAAGGCCAATTGGTTTTCCTCCTTGAGCTGTTGGAATGAATACTGCCCCAAGACTTCAGCCCGCTGGTCCTCGGGCATCGCGCCAAGGCGGCGGGAGGCGGCATCGGGAGCGGAGCCGAGCAGGACACCGATCAAGGCTCCTTCAAACTGGTTGCGGGTCTGGCTTTTCCCGTCGAGTGACTTGCTATCGAATTTACCGACGGCGATCTGTTGGTCGAACCAAGCGGTGGCTTTGGCCGGGTCCTTTTCCGCCCATTCCTGCATCGCGTTGGAGAGCCGCCAAGCCATTGTGCCAGACCCGTCGTGGAGGCGGTCGATGTAGCGGGTAAGGGCAAATTCGGGATCTTTTGTCACGAGCGAGCCGATGAGCATGTCCTCGAGCGTCGCGCGGGATTCCGCTGGCAGATCGAGCGCGGCGATTTCGTCGAGCGCGGTGACGAGTTCTTCCTTGCTCATCGACTGCAAGCGCTGCCCGAGGCGGATCATCGTCCGCATGTCGCCCATGCCGCCGCTTTGCTGCATTTCCGCGAACTGGTCGGCGATTTTTTTCCAATCGAGCGGCTCCTTGCCCTTCGCGGCCTTGGCTGGGGCTGCGGGTTTGGCGGGCGAGAGATCGGTGCCCGGACTCGAGGAGCGGGCGGCGGCGATGTGCTTTTGCAACAAGGCACTTGCGTCTTCCAAGGTGGAAATCGACTGGCGCTGGTTGGCGATCCAAACGCCGGCTAGAATCAGCGCGATCACGGGCGGGATGAATGAGGTGGCTTTCAATTTCCTTGTCATAGGGACAGCATCCGCACTGTCAATCTGGAACACGTTAGGGCTGAGTGGGTGCGCCCTTGCCTAGGGGGCGTCGATGCGAAGGGACGAGACGTCCCTTCCCCTTATTTTCAACATCCGGCAAAGCCCGCCCCTTAAGATTAGGACAAGTTAAGGATTGTCAGTCAGGGTTGGAAATGCAGCATCCGTTCATGGTGCGTTACCGCCCAAATGTCGCTGCATTGATCGTGAATTCAGGAGGGAGTCTGCTGATTTGCGAACGCTGGACGATACCCGGCGCGTGGCAATTTCCGCAAGGCGGCGTGGATACGGGCGAGACGTTAGAAAAAGCACTCTTCCGCGAGGTGCGGGAGGAGGTCGGGCTGGAGGCGCGGCACTATGAGGTGATCGATCGCCGAGACGGATACCGCTATCTTTATCCC
>JAYVEJ010000148.1:0-2183 GCA_043748885.1 Luteolibacter sp.
AGCGGCGAAAGCGTGAAAGTCGGCGCGAGGTTAGTGACCGCCTGACTCGGTGACACGAACAACGTGATGTTCGTGCCCGCGATGGTGGCCGGGCCGAGCACGCCGAAGTCGCAGCTCAAGATAGCCTTAGCCGAACTGGCCGGAGCGACGGTGACCGTGACGGTGTAGTCGGTGGTGAACAGACTGTCTGAAGAGGTTACGATATAATGCACCGGATTGGTGAAATCCTGGGTCGAGCCGGAGATTTTAGGACAAGTCGCGCCGGCCGAGGACGTGTAGGTGGGTGCGAGGGTGGTCACGTTTGTTCCAAAGGGCACGGTCCATGAAATGGCGGCCGCGCTCGCTGTCACGGGTCCAATGGTGGCACCTGGGCCGAATGAAACGATGTTTGCCGCAGGGGGCTGTGGAGGTGCCACTTCCGCGAGGCTTGTGTCGGAAAAACGGAATTCATCATTCATGAAATCGCCCGTATTGTTGCTTTGGACGGTGAGGAAATCGTTCACCGAGAATGACGCCTTCTGGGTGGCGGTCAGAGTGGTTCTCTGCATCACGTTGGTGGCAGCGCCCCCTTGAGACGCGGCGTTGAGTTCCGTTTCCGTCAGTCCGCCGCTCTTGAAATTGTCATACTGCGCGGCACTGAGAATCCACGAGGTGATCGTCTGACTGGTGGCTGTCGCCGCCCCCGAGGCGATGAGATTTTCGACCTTGAAGAGAACGAGATAGGTGGTGCCCTGCGTCACCGCCGTCCCGCCGGAGTTGCTGAGGGCGGTTGGGTTGGGGGTATTTCCACCCAGCCGGATGTCGCCGTTGGTTCCCTGATACCTTTTAGGTGTCACGCCGAAGCTGGTATTGGCATTGTAGTCGGTTCCACCGGCTTGTTTGCTCACAATGTAACTCAACAGCGTGTCGGAATTGTCCACGACGCCTACTGACTTGAACAAGAAGCTACCCCAAATTGTTCCCGTCTTGCTGACGTTGAGTGGGCGGTAGTAAATATCTGAGTTGCCGTTCTGAGCGCAACCGCCTGCCACCGCGAGGTCGCTGAACGTCAGACCGGTGCTGCGGTATTTCCCGGCACCTTGCCAATTGCCGCTCAGGCCCGTGCCGCCGTTAAAAGCCGCGCCCAGCGGGGCATTGTCGGCCTGGCCTGCGTAAGTGAAGCCCTCATAGACGATCACACCCGCTTGAGCGGTGGTCGTCACGACCATCGCCAGTCCGGCAAGTGCAATCTGTTTCAGGGCACCTCTGATCGAGTCGATAACGCGAAGTGGCTTCATGGGATTTTTTCTGAGGACGTGCATGAAGTTTTGTCCTAAGCGGCAACTGATTTTGCTCATGGGTATTGGGTCGTAAATGGTCGAAAACAAAGGGAAGCGGTCAGAACCCTAGCTCTATCTCTGGATCGAGAGACCGCGCAACCACTGAATCTCCACAAACGGGGTCGCCCGACGAACTACTTTCCAGATGAAGTTATCCAGCCGCGCATGAGGATTTGTGGAAATGCCCGGGCAGGAAAGTAGCTGGCGCGTCTCGCGCCAGACCGTTGCCGAGGCGTCTCGCCTCGCGCATCTCAGGTCCGGGCGAGACGCCCAATACTGGCGGGATGGGTTACAAAATAAGAGAATTCAACCGCAGATGGACAGGATTCACGCAGATAAATTGGATGAAAATGTAGTCTTTATCTGTGTTCTTCATCTGCGTACATCTGTGTTCATCTGCGGTTAAAATTCTTAAACTGAGAGGATTAGGCGAAACGCCCGGACAAAAACAAACGATAACGCGCGTCAGTGTATGCCTTTGCCAATTGCCCCTGATCCAAGCGACGCTTTTACTTTAACCGTGGGTCACGATTCGCCCCGCACCGCCGCAGCAGTGCGAAGATTGCGGCCTTTTTACCCATTGAGCAGCAAGTGGACCCGTCACGGAGTCACACTCAGATTGCTGAATTGCGAGCTATTCAAGGTGGTATCGCTGCCACTGCTCACGGCAAGGCCGATGTAGCAGTTAGTCGCCATCGTAACGGTGGTATTTCCTACGAGCGTCCACGTCGCGCCATCGCTGCTTTTTGAAGCGGTGATCGTGTTACCGACTCGCACGAGCTTCACCCAAGTGTTAGACACTATCCCGCTGCCGCTGGAAATACTCGTGGCGGTGCCGCCAGTAGTGATGCGGTTGGCCATGCG
>JAYVEJ010000149.1:0-2179 GCA_043748885.1 Luteolibacter sp.
CGGCCACTGCCCGCGCCTCGCTGAGAGTTTGCAGGGTGCTGGCAAACAGGGCTGCGGTGAGCGGCACCGCCACCCGTTTTTTCTCCGCTGCGTAGTAAACCGCTGCGCGGTCGATTTCGATTCCCTCCTCCCGCAGCAGGAGCGCATAAGATGCCAGTTGCGCGGCATCATTGTCTTTGGCAACGAGGTTTCCATCCTCATCCCGGCGCGGCGCACCGCGTTTGTAATCGAGCAACTGTCGCCCGCTTCCGGTGTCCTCGATGAGATCCACAATGCCCGTGAGCCCGAGCGCCTCGGAATGCACCGCCACTGAGCGGAGCGCCGCCCGTTCGGCCATGTCCAGATCCTGCTCCCGCAGGTGAGATGGCTCATCGACGCGCTTGTGAACGGCGGTGCCGGCAGCGGTATCCGCGTTTTCCACGAACAAATCCTCCACCCACTGGAGGTAAAACAGCCGGGGGCAATAGAGATAATTGTGCAGACGCCGGACCGGCATCGGGGGGAGTTCTGGGTGCATGGGTTAGGGGTGTTTCATGGGAATCTCGTCGTTCTCGTCATCCGCGGTCAGCAGACCCACTGGTGCATCGCGAGTTGCACACTTGGCGGTGACCGCTACCTCATTAAGCTTCCAAGCCTTCAAGCGCTCGTTGTTGATTTGCAGGATTCGATCCAAGACAAACCCGTCACACTGACTGTGCAGCGCCACACCCGAGATCACTGGGATCGAATGACCTCGGAAATGCGCGGTGCCGACATCCAATGTGAACATCGCCGATTTCTCGAAGAAGAAGTTAGGAAGTGCAGTTTTGAGAAATTTGGAACTCGTGGCACCCGCAAGCTCGATGGCGGCACCCTTGTCAAAGGCAGCCCGCTCCCGCGCATTTGCCTTGTCTGGCTTCTCGGAGAAACGCGGACGCCAGCGTAGATCAGCAGCTTCTCCTTCCCGAATTCCGCGCAGCCGATGCAGCAGCGCTAGGGATTCAGGAGCCGCGATGGCACGCAAACCGATGTTGATCGCCGCATTCAAATCCGCTTGCACCGGTTGCCCTTCCTTGATGTTGAGAAAAAGTGGGCCACCTGGTTTCGGGAGCAGCAGTGCTTTGAGCGGCTTCGCTTTCATCTGCTTGCCGCGAATCTTGTTCCATGCGGTTGCTGCGACATTCGACTCTTCAACGGCTTGGAACTGGTCCAACAGGGCTTGGTATTGGGTTCGTAAATCCGTGCGGCCTGCAGGCGGTCGCTGCTCGGCCTTTTTGGCCAGACTTTCCTTGAGGAAATGCGGCAAGGCACCCAGCTCCTCGCAGCGCGCACCGGCCTCTCCCGTCCGCCCGCAAAACCGAGAGGTGTAGGCGGCGGCCACTTCCACCACCGGAATCCCAAACGGCTCTTCGCTCAACATCTTCAACTTATCCCTCACGGCGCGGTGTGCCCATTTCATGAGCCGGGAGTTTTCCGAAGGTGCGCGGCCTTGGCTGGCGAGGTAGCGGGAAAGATCCTCCATCACGATGAAGTCCACTGGCTCCCGGCCTGGGATTTTCTCATACTCCCCGTGAATGTCCCGCTCCACCCGAGTTTCCGCCGCGATCTCATGCACCTTCAATCGGACTCCCAGCGCCTGCGCGAGAATGAGATGCGCGGTCTGGTTCACCCGCTGGTCCTTCATGCGCTCAATCTTATCAAGTAGCTCTTGGCAAGGCTCGCCGGAGTCGCGACCGATATCTATCCGACCAAATTTGGCTGGCTCTCCTGCCGTCCGGTCCAGCGAGCGATTGTAGCGGAGAAACACCCGGCGGAGATTCTCCAACTGCTCCAGCCGCGCCATGGAAAGCCCGCGCTGGCCACGGATCTTCGGGTTATTGTCGATGAAATCCAACAATACGAGATCGCCATAGTCGCTCTCTCTTCCCCGCGCCTGCCACGCCCAACGCTTCCGGCGCACGGGGACCGTGAGATCGGCGATGCGGACCAGCACCTCCTCCAAATGATCCCGCAGATTATCAAACTCCCGGCCCGTCGCCTTCTGGAACTCCGTAAAATCCTCCAGTGCAGCCAGCGGCTTCCATGCCGTGACCTCATTGTCCGTGTAGGATTCCAGCTCAGCACGGAGATTGTCGATTGCCGTCTGGCGCTTGGCCACGTTCTCGATCTTCTGCGGATTGAAACAACTCCAACGGTGGTA
>JAYVEJ010000150.1:0-2176 GCA_043748885.1 Luteolibacter sp.
GGCGTGATCGCGCTGATGCTGCAGATGGATCCGAAGCTCGATCCAGAGCGTGCGAAACAAATCCTCCAGCAGACCGCGCGCACCGACGTCTTCACCGGAGCCGTCCCCAACCCACAATGGGGATACGGAAAAATCGACGCGCTCGCCGCCCTAAACCGGCTTGCGGATTCGCTCCTGAGGATCACTCACATCGCAAGGACCGACGGCAGCGTGCAGCTCTCCTTCACTTCCGTGTTAGGAAAAAGCTATCGCGTCGAATTTAAGGACGATCTCAACGACGGCGCGGCGTGGTCTGCAGTCGCCAATTATGCCAGCGTGCCCGGCACCGGTCTGGAGTTGACCGCCATCGACGGTTCACCGACTCCCGGCCGGCGCTTCTATCGCGTCGCTTCGCTTCCTTGATCCCAAATGGCGGGGGAGGAGCCGCGAGTCAAGGCTTCGAAGGGGTAGGCTACCCCAGTGTCGGCGGGACAGGTCGTTAGACTACGGCGCTCACTGCAACGATCAGAAGTGAATCGCGTGACCCTCCGCAGCGAGGGTGGCTTCATGGATGACTTCGCTCATCGTTGGATGGGCGTGGATGGTGGCGTGGATTTCTGCGCTGGTGAGTTCTTGGTCAAGGGCGAGGCCCATTTCCGCGATCAGTTCGGTGGCGTTTTCACCGATGATGTGGGCACCTAGCAGCTCGCCGTGCTTCTTGCCGTAGAGGAGCTTGGCGAAACCATCCGGCTCACCGGCGGCAATCGCTTTGCCGATGGCGACAAACGGGATTTTGCCGACGATGTATTCGATGCCTTCCGCCTTGAGCGCGCGCTCGGTTTTTCCAACAGAAGCGACTTGTGGGTGGCAGTAGGTGCAGCCGGGGAAATTGGTAACCTTGCGCGGCTTGTGGCCGGGGACGTAGAGGCCTTCGATTACTTGCACGGCCTCGAACGACGCGACGTGGGCGAGCCATGGTGGGCCGGTGATGTCGCCTGCGGCGTAAACTCCGGGGATCGAAGTTTCATAACGGTCGCCGACGGCGATGTAGCCGCGGTCGTCGAGCTTTGGCACTTGGCCGCCGGGAAGAACGGGCTGGATGCCGATGGCGACGATGCAAACTTCAGCGCTGAGCACGCCTTTTTCCTTGGGGCCATCGACGGTGAGTTCGACGTGGGTGCCCTTGTCCACCATCGCGGTGATCTTGGTGTTGGTGAGGCAGCGGATGCCTTGTTTGATGAGGGATTTCTCCAAGGCATCGCCCACTTCGTCGTCCTCGACCGGGAGGATGCGCGGGGCCATTTCTATCAGGGTGACCTTGGTGCCGAAGGCGTTGTAAATATAGGCGAATTCCACGCCGATCGCGCCCGCGCCGATGATCAGCATTTCCTTGGGCTGCTGCGGGATGACCATCGCTTCCTTGGAGCCGATGACGGATTTGCCGTTGAAAGGTAGCGGTGGCAGGCCGCGGCTTTTGCAGCCGGTGGCGATGAAAATGTCCTTGGTTTCAAGGAGCTGCGACGAGCCATCGGCGGCTTTGACGCTGACCCTGCCGGTGCCTTCGATGGAGCCGAAGCCGCGGACGTAGTCGATGCCATTTTTCTTAAAGAGATACTCGATGCCGCCAGCGAGGCGGTCCGAAACCTTGCGCGAGCGACCGATCACGGCGGACCAGTCGTAGGTGAGACCTTCGAATTTCAACCCAAACTCAGCGGCCTTGTGAGTGAGCATCTGATAGACCTCGGCGTTCTTGAGGAGCGCTTTGGTCGGGATGCAACCCCAGTTGAGGCAAGTGCCGCCAGCGCGATCCATTTCGACGCAAGCGACTTTTTTTCCAAGTTGGGCGGCGCGGATGGCGGCGACGTAGCCGGCAGGGCCGCCACCGATGACAATGAGATCGTAGGCCATAATATTGATGTTTGCGGGTTCGCGGCGGGAACCTGTCGTGATGGCAAGGGATTGTCAAAGATGGAAAGGCGGAAACGAGGGTCTTGAATGTTTCCTGCCAGCTTCCCAGAATCTGCTGTGTGAGAGCTCGACCTGCTAGTTTCCTGATCCTTCTAGCCGTGGCCGCCGTGGCTGGGATTGCGGGCTATCTGCTGCTGCGGGAGCCGACGGAACTTGATGCGGATTCGCCCTTGCCGCTGCCGACTCACGGCGAGCCGGACCATCGCTTGCATTTTCTATCCGTCTGGGA
>JAYVEJ010000151.1:0-15047 GCA_043748885.1 Luteolibacter sp.
TTTAAAGGGTGGCGTCATCACTGCAGCCTTTGAGATCATTGGGATGGATTCATCAACTCTTTGTCATAATCCGTGCTCCCAGACTGAGGCACGCTCTGCTGCCGCCAGCGGTAATTGGAAGCTTTGCTCCATCCGGCAGAGCCGAATCCACCTCGGCGCGAGCAGAGCGTCGCGCACTCCGGGTGCGCATTTCCAGCCCGTTTCCAGTGGTTGACCCCACCGGAGGCCATTGCTAGCGTCCGCGCCCCGTCATGAGCGCCGCCCTGAATTACAAAGACACCCTGACCCTTCCGCAAACGAATTTCCCGATGCGCGGTGATTTGGTGCAGAACGAACCCGCCCGCCTTGAGCGTTGGGAAAACGAGGGGCTTTACGAAAAAATCCTCGCCCGCCGCCGCGCGCAGAACGCTCCAGAATTCATCCTTCACGACGGCCCGCCATTCGCGAATGGCGACGTCCACATGGGCACCGCGCTGAACAAACTGCTCAAGGACTTGGTGGTGAAATCCAAGACGATGGCCGGTTACGCCGCGCCGTTTGTGCCGGGCTGGGACTGCCACGGGCTGCCGATCGAGTTCAAGGTGGTGAAGGAAACCGCCGGATTAGAACCTGCGGAGATCCGCCGCCGCTGCACTGAGTTTGCCCTGAAATACATCGACATCCAGCGCGGCTCATTCCGCCGGCTCGGGGTTTTCGGCGATTGGAAAAGCCCTTATCTAACGATGGACCCCGGCTACGAGGCGAACATCTTGCGGGTCTTTGCGAAGCTTGTGAAAAACGGTTCGATCTATCAGGCGAAGAAGCCGGTGCAGTGGTCCTACGGCGCACAGACCGCTCTCGCCGAGGCTGAAGTCGAGTACGCGGACAAGGAAAGCCCGGCCATTTTTGTGAAGTTTCCACTCGTTTCCGGTGAGCTGGCTGGCATCGCATCGATGGTCAACTGGACCACCACCCCGTGGACGCTGCCGGCGAATCTCGGCATCGCCGTGCATCCAGAATTCACCTACGTCGTCGGGAAATTCATCAAGGACGATGTGCTCGAAACGTTTGTGATCGTTAGAGAACTCATCGGTGCGTTCTCTGAGAAAACCGGTTTCGCTCTAGCCGAAACGCTCCGGGAAAGCAAAGGCAAGGAGTTCGAAGGCTTCGAGGCCGGGCATCCCTTTCTCGACCGCACGTCCAAGCTCATCCTCGCCAACTTCGTAACCACCGAGACCGGCACCGGCGCGGTCCACATCGCTCCCGGCCACGGCGCGGACGATTATGCGGTCGGCCAGCAAAACGGCCTCGCGGTCCTATCACCTGTTGATAATTTCGGGAAATTTACCGCAGAAGTCGGCCTTGAAGAACTCGTGGGCGTGCATGTTTTCAAGTCGAACAGCCGCATCATCGAGATCCTCGCCGAGAGCGGTCATCTGCTAGGGCAGGAAGCTTACAAGCATTCCTACCCGCATTGCTGGCGCTCGAAAACGCCGATCATCTTCCGCGCCGTCGAGCAATTCTTCATCTCGCTCGAAACCCTGCGTGGCCAAGCACTCACGGAAATCGACAAGGTCGAGTGGCTGCCGTCGTGGGGTCGCAATCGGATCTACGGCACCGTCGAGTCGCGGCCGGATTGGTGCATCTCGCGGCAACGGACGTGGGGCGTGCCGCTGCCGGTCTTCTTCAGTGAGAGTGGCGAGGTCATCATTTCCTCCGACCTCGCACTCCAAGTCGCCGACCTCGTCGAAACGCAAGGCACCAATGTCTGGTTTGAGAAAACGGATGCGGAACTCGCGGCGCTGCTAGACTTGCCCGCTGGCTCAAAAAAATGCCGCGACACGCTGGATGTCTGGATCGATTCCGGCTGCTCGCACGCCGCCGTGTTAGACGCGCACCCGCAACTTCATTGCCCGGCCGATCTCTATCTGGAAGCCACTGACCAACACCGCGGCTGGTTCCAAAGCTCGCTCATGCTCAGCACGGGTTATCGCGGTTTCGCGCCGTATAAAACGGTGATGACCCACGGCTTCGTGGTGGATAAGGATAAAAAGAAGCTCGCGAAATCCGACGCCGGGAAAGCCGGAAAGCCGACCGATGCCGCCTATTTCTACAACCAGTACGGAGCCGACATTGTGCGCCTGTGGGTGTCCTCTGTGGACTGGCAAAACGAAGTTCCCTTCGGTGAAGACCTCTTCAGACAAGTCGCCGAACCGTACCGCCGCGTCCGCAACACGCTGCGCATCCTGCTAGGAAATCTTGATGGTTTCAAACCCGTCGAAAATCCCAATTACACGTTGCTCGACCGCTGGATTCTCGAGCGTCTCCACGAAGTCGTTAGTGAATGCCGGAAAGCTTATGAAGCCTACGAATTCCGCAAAGTCTTCAACGCGCTGAACAACTTCTGCACTCACGATCTATCCGCGATCTACATCGATGCGACGAAGGACCGCATGTATTGCGATGCGGCGGATTCGCCGCGCCGCCGTGCCTCGCAAGCCGCGATGCATGAGATCTTCACCAGCATCGCCAAGTTGTTAGCACCGATCCTTGCATTCACGGCAGACGAGGCGTGGGAGCACGCCGCATTCACCACCGGCACCGTGCATGAGCAGGATTTCCCCGAGGCCAATCCCGCATTCGCGCCCGGCGAGGCGACCCAGCAAATGACGCGACTGTTCGAAATCAAATACGCCATTCAGACCGCCATCGAAGGTCGCATCCAGGCCAAGGAGTTCACTCGCAACAACGAGGCGGACGTCGCTCTAACGATACCTGCCGCCGATGCGGCGTTGTTGGAAATGCTTAACGACCGCGACTTCGCCACCGAGTTCTTCATCATCGCCGGTCTAACCGCCACGGTGGGTGAAGCGCTTGCGGCCACCGCCCGCAAGACAGAACTAAGCCTATGCCCGCGCTGCCGGAAGCACGATCCGCTGCGAGAGAGTGGCCTGTGTGGACGCTGTGCGGAGGTTTGCAAATAGGTCGGATCCGACCGATCCGACCGATCTTTACCATGACTCTACCCAAGCTCCTCCTCTTCCTCACGCTGCCGCTTTACGTCCTCGACCAGGCCACGAAATTCTGGACTGTGGGGAGATTCCCGCCGCCGTCGGTGGACCCGGAAGCGCAGTCGTGGGTGATCCCCGGGGTTTTCCGCTGGGTTCGCGTCCACAATCAGGGGGTTGCCTTCGGGTTCGGCAATGGGTCGGCATGGGCTCCCATCGTCTTTCTGATAGTCCCCATTATTGCTCTCACCATGATTCGCATTTTTTGGAAAAAAGGCGTCTTCAATCACCCGTTGTCCACGGTCGCCGTCGCGCTGTTGTTGTGCGGGATCTTTGGTAATCTAACTGACCGGCTGGTCCAAGGTTTTCGGCTTGCGGAATATCAGGACGCCACGTTTTGGGCGAAATTATGCGCGGGCTACGTGGTTGATTTCATTTCGGTGAAGCTTCCGATCTACGGTTGGTGGCCGGCCTTCAACGTGGCGGACTCGTGCATTTGCATCGCTGCGATTCTGTTATTCATCGGTGGTCTCCGCGATGAGCAGCTCGCGAAGAAGAAGGTGGAGGCTTGAAAGTGTCCCGGCTGTCTCAGTCGGTCTTCGTTTTTCCGCTCCCGGTTGAGACAGCCGGGACACTTTTTTCTAAAATTTTCACTACGTTTTTGCCGACCATTTGGCCACCAACTACTAAATGTATCATAGTTTTCGGATTGACGCTACCACATGCATGGGTAGGCTACGCGACGTTGCTACTCATATCCGTCCATGCGTTGCGTCCAATGTGGTTCTCTCAAAGACAAAGTCCTCGATTCCCGGTCATCGAAGGACGGCACCACCATCCGCCGTCGCCGCGAGTGTTTGAAGTGCAATTACCGCTACACCACCTACGAGCAGATCGAGCGCACCGAGCTGCGAGTGGTAAAGCGGGACGGCACGCGCGAGGCACTCAACCGCGAGAAATTGATGAGCGGGCTGATCAAAGCCTGCGAGAAACGCCCGGTGCCGATGGACCGCCTCGACCGCGCGGTGGAGGAAATCCTAACCGACTTGCACAAAGATCATCTCAGCGAGGTGCCATCCGCCAACATCGGCGGCAAGGTGATGGACAAGCTCTATCAGATCGATCCGGTGGCCTACGTCCGCTACGTTTCGGTTTACCGCCAGTTCGAGGACGTCAACGAATTCATCGCGGAAATCCAGTCGCTGTCGCGGCGCGCGGCGCGCGATCCGTTCCAGCGCCGCTTGTTCAAGGACTAACAATTTCTTCATCCACCCGCCCACCCAGGCTGTTCACCTAACCGCTCACCCCCATTTCCTTCCCCTCCTCAGAAGCACCCCAGTGATCGCACTTATCGGCAATCGGCCCGCCCTTCAAATCGGACGCTATCAAGTGATCGAGTATGACACCGCGTGGCTGGACGACGCCTTGCGGCGGGCAGCCGTGGCGGCGGATCACGAGGATTTCCCCTTCGTCGAGGACATCCGCAGCGGCGTGGTCCAGTATTTGGAAACCAAGTGCCCGCTCAAGCTGCTGCAGTTGGAAGATCTGTTCGACCGGATGCGGAAGATGTTAGTAAAGATCGGTTGCGAGCGCATCGCCGAGAAGCTGGAGCCGCTCGCCCCGCCGGTCACCGTCTCACTTGTTAGGACGGCGATGGAAGCGGGAAATGGCTTCGAGCTTGGGTTTTTTGAAACGCTGCGGACGGAACTCAACGAACTGCGCGCCGCCGGAGCCGAGGAGATCCGTTTCACCGGCCTCCGCGAAAGCGCGATGATCCTGCGTGGAACCTCCAAGTGGAACAAACACTGCGAGGCGTTGCTAGGAGAAATCCACGCATTCCTCACCGGCTGGGACCGCGACCAGCCGAAGACCGCCCGCCAACTGCGGGTCTGTGTAGAGAGCGAGAGTTGAGGCTCCCGCCCCCGAGGCTTGACCCCGCCACCGTGGCGTGCATCTTCCGCGCCCGATGATTTCTGTCCAGTCACTCCGAGTTGAATTCGGCGCCCGCGTCCTCTTCAATGACCTCGCCTTTTCCGTCCAGCCGCGCGAGCGGATCGCCTTTGCCGGCCACAACGGCGCGGGGAAATCCACGCTGATGAAGTGCGTGGCGGGGTTGATCCGGCCGACTTCTGGACAAATCCACGCGCCCAAGGGGACGCGCATCGGCTACTTGCCGCAGGAAGGAATTCACGTCAAGGGCCGCACCTTGTGGCAGGAAACGGAGTCGGCATTTGGCGAAACGATGGCCCTCAGCGAGAAGATCGACCGGCTCTCTAACGAGCTGACCAAACTCGATCCGCGCTCGTCGCCGTATGGCGATTTGCTGGAGGAAATCGGCGAGCTGGAGCTGCTGCTAGACGCGACCGACCCGGCGCGGATGAAGCCGCGGATCGAGTCGGTGCTCAAGGGGCTGGGTTTCCAACAGAAAGATTTCACCCGCGATTGCTCGGAGTTTTCCGGTGGCTGGCAAATGCGGATCGCGATGGCAAAGCTGTTTCTCCAAGAGCCGGAAGTCCTGCTGCTAGACGAGCCGACGAACCACTTGGACATCGGCACTCAGATCTGGGTCGAGCAATATTTGGTCAACTACCCCGGCGCGATCCTGCTCATTTCCCACGACCGGGCGCTGCTAGATACGCTCTGCACGCGGACCATCGCTTTCTCCCACGGCCGGGCCGAGGAGTATGCGGGAAACTTTTCCTACTTCGAGCGCGAGTCGGTTTTGCGCAAGGAAATCCGCCTCAAGCAATACACCGCCCAGCAGCGCGAAATCGCCGAGAGCCAGCGCTTCATCGACCGCTTCCGCGCATCGGCTAACAAGGCGACGCTCGTCCAGTCCCGGATCAAGCTGCTCGCCAAAGTCGAGCGCATCCCTGCCCCCGAGCAGGATGATGCGGTGATGAATTTTAAATTTCCGCCGCCGCCGAATTCCGGCCACACCGTAGCAAAGCTCGACGGCGTGGCGAAAAGCTACGGCGCACTCAACATCTTCAGCGGCTTCGATTTCGAGATCAACAAGGGCGAGAAGTTTGCCATCGTCGGCCCGAACGGCGCGGGCAAATCCACCTTCTGCCGACTCATCACCGCGCAGGAAGAACCGGACGCTGGCACTCACAACTTCGGCCACAAAGTCGCCACCTCGTTCTTCTCCCAAAACCATGCCGACGAACTCGACCCAAATCTATCCGTTCTCGAAACGGTGGAAGCCGCCGCATCGCGCGAGTCCATGCCGCACGCGCGGAACCTGCTAGGTTGCTTCCTGTTCCGCGGCGACGATGTCTTCAAGAAGATCGGCGTTCTATCAGGCGGCGAACGCTCGCGCGTCGCCCTCGTCTGCATGTTGCTACGCCCAGCGAATTTCCTGATCCTCGACGAGCCGACGAACCACCTCGACATGCAATCGCAGGACGTGCTCCAACGTGCGCTCATCGACTACCCCGGCAGCGTGATGATCGTTTCCCACAACCGGAACTTCCTCGACGCGCTGGTCAGCAAGACCCTCGAGTTTCGCCCCGGCGAGCAACCGGTGCTCTACGCCGGCAACATCACATACTACCTGGAAAAATCCGCCGAGGATGAAGCCGCGAAAAAGGGCATCGCGCCCCGGCTCGCCACCTTGGGGGCCACGCCTGCTAACGGTTCATCGCGCCAATCCATTCCCGGCGTGAACCGCAAAGAACAACGCCGGATCGAGGCCGAGCAACGCGAAATCCGCTCCAAAGTCCTCAAGCCATTAGAAGTGGAGTTCACCGCACTCGAAGCGAAGATCGCCGAACTCGAAGCCGCACAAGCCACCCTCACTGCGCAACTTTCCAGCGAAGAAGTGGGTAACAATCCCGGCAAACTCCGCGAGGTAACCAACGCCGTGGACAAGCTCGCGAAGTCATTAGAAGTCAGCTATTCCCGCTGGGGCGCGCTGTCCGAAGAGATCGAGCGGCTGCGCACCAAGCACGGAATCGAAGCTTAAGAGGCGAGGACGTCTGGTCTCTGCGAAGATTCTATCTGGCTCAAACGTATCGTTCCAATTCATCTACAAGTGTTAATACACATCCAGCAACTCATCGCCCGAACCTATATTTAGGGATCTCTTATTACAAACTCCAACTCGTCTGCGACGAGGGTCACTGATAGGGGTAATCGCCGGGGTTAAAAGTGGCTAAGGAAACGCTGGGCTGCTAGCAATCTGCCGAAATAGCCACGGTTTTTTGCTTGTGATGACCGATGGCTTGGGATAGTCCGAAAGGCAGGCGAAGGTGTATTGCCCTCGCCCCGCCGGGAGGTTCCCGGACGCAAGCAACCCAATATAATCCCATGAAAAATTATCCAACCCGCGTGTTATCACGCAAGCTGTTATTGTCATCGGTTCTTTTAGCACCGGTATTAGGTTCAGCCATCGCAACGGCCGGCACGGTCTCCGTGCAATTGACGCGCACCTCATTGACTAACGTCGAAGACGCGGCAGGTCGTTGGCAGCACGAAGGAGGCAATGTGTTGAAGTCGAAGGTGGTCATCGGTCAATATTTGATTGTCCGGCGAATCACGCTTCCGGCCACTTCGAGCCTCAACACGGCGGCCACGTCCATCACCTTGTTCTTGGGCACTTCCTCGGCCACCGCGCCTGGTAACATTACCCTGCAAGGAGCGCATAACTTTTCGGCAGGTAACTTCCGGGGCAGCGTCAGCGGTGCTTCTAACCGCTACACGTTTCTCCAAGGTGCGGACGCCATTTACTCAAGCTCGTCGGGGACTGAGACTTTGGTCATGAGCTGGAATGGTTCCAACCAATTGACCGTTCCCTGATCCCGCCGATCGGCCTTTGCATTCAATCAGCCGGGAGGCGAACGCTTCCCGGTTGTTTTGCGTTTGAAGCCTGCTAGCAAATGATCCGCAAGCTCTGTGAAACTTACCTTGGCAAAACAGTCAGTGATCGCCGCCGGATTTCTGGCGGTGGCAGCGGCGGTGATCTTTCTCAAAAAATCGCCAGCGCCGGTCAAGGGTGGCGCAACCCCGGACTCTGAGCGGCCACCACGGTCCGCCACTTCCCGCAGTCCACGCCCCGCGGTTAGGTCCGCATCTGCGAGTGAGACGAATCCCGATTCCCCATCTTTCCTACCGTCCTTCGAAGCACTGGCTTCCAGCAATCCGAAAAAGGCCTTGGCAGATCTAGCGGAAATTGAAGACCCCGATCTCCTCTCGCTAGCACTCGCCGCCGTTGGCTCCGGGTGGGCGCAAGTCGATCCCCAAGCAGCCGCCCAATGGGTGGCCGGACTGTCTTCCGAGGATCAACGCCGCGAGGCGAGTGCCGGACTGATTTCCGCGTGGTCCGCGAGCGCTCCTGCCGATTGCCTCGCTTGGGTCGCGCAAAATCCAGCCGACGATCTCCGCGCAGAGTCGCTTGTCAATCTGGCGGACGTCTGGGGTTCCAGTGATCCGCAAGCCGCCCTAACCGGCTTCCTCGCACTGGAAGGGGGAAGCGACCCAGGACTCCGCAGCATCGTTTCGCGATGGGTGATCGACGACCCAGCAGCAGCCGTCGAAAACGTCAGCGCGTTGGACAAATCTTCGAAGCGCGATGAGTTGCTCCAAGCAGCGCTCGTCAGCCTGTCCAGTCAAGACCCCGAGTTCGCGTGGAAATTCTCTGACCGCGTGACGGACCGAAAAGCCACGGAACAAATCCGCAGCGCGGCGCTCAAAGCGATGGCGGAAACCCGGCCGTTAGAGGCCATCAAGCTCGCGGAAGCCGCCGGTAACAGCGAAGCCCTTCTGGCTGGAATCGCCCGCGGCTGGGCCAGCATTGACGACAGCGCCGCCGAGGAATGGATCGCCAGCCTCGCCGATCTCAATCTCGCCGCCCGCCTGAGAGAAGCGACCTCCGAGTGAGCCGTGGCGGAGCGGAGAGACTCACGTCCGCCAGGCCAATAAGTGGCGAGAGTGCCGACGGTGACTCATTGCTCCGCCCCGGCGGGTGCGACTTCCCGCCTCCCCATTCCCGCGACCCCGACGTTGATCCAAAGCGTTTGGGCCATCGGCTGCCGTTACTTGTAGGAATTGGTTTTTGGCGCGCAGATGCTGGATTCGAGGATTTTCAAGAGACAAGGTTGCGCCCACGAGGCGTTTAGGCAACAAGAAGTCCGCCGCCCATGACCCAGCTTTTGATTGAACCTGCCCGCCGCACCGGTTGCGACGACATTCCCGCGCTCACCGAAGTCCTGAAAACCGCCGCCCAGCGCCAGCGTTCACCCATCGACGACGTGCTCGACTCCGGCGTCATCGACGAGGAACTCTACATGCGCGAGCTGGCTCACGATCTCGGAATCGAGTGGCTCGACAGCATCCCGATGGCAGAAGTGCCGCTGCCTTTGCGCGAAGCTTGCGGCCCGCGGTTGGCACTGCGGCACCGCTTGTTGCCTGTGGAAATCACCGGCGAGGGCGACCACAAGCGGCTGAAACTTTGCACGTTCGATCCCTTTAATCTAATCGCCCGCCAAGCCGCTGCGCAGGAACTCGCGCTGCCGATCGACTGGTGCATGGCCTCCCGCAAGCGACTGCACGAAGCACTCCGCCGCCTCTACGGGGTCGGTGCGGACACGTTTGAACAGATCCTCGAAGGCCGCGATTTCGACTACGACCAGATCGAAAGCGGCGAGGACGAGGCCAACGTCATTGACCAAGACGACGATGAGGAAGCGTCTGTGGTGAAATTCGTCAACCAGATCATCCGGGAAGCGCTCGACCAGCGCGCCACGGATATCCACGTCGAGCCGCTCAGCACCAACCTTCGCATCCGCTACCGGATCGACGGACGGCTGATCGAGATCGCCGTGCCGGAAAATATCAAGGCGCTGCAAAGCTCGGTGATCGCCCGTTTAAAAATCATGGCCCGCCTCGACATCGCCGAGCGCCGGGTGCCGCAGGACGGACGAATCAACCTCCAGTTCGAAGGTGCCACCATTGACGTCCGGGTCGCCACCGTGCCGACCGTCGAGGGCGAAAGCGTTTCCCTGCGACTCCTCAACCAAGAGAAATTCAACATCGCGAAACTCGGCATGGAGCCGTTCGTGCTCAAGAAGATCGAGTCGCTGCTGCATTTGCCTAACGGCATCATCCTGATCACTGGCCCGACCGGCTCGGGGAAATCCACCAGCCTTTATTCCTTCCTCACCGAGGTGAATCACCCGGAGCGGCGGATCGTCACGGTCGAGGATCCGGTGGAAAACAAGCTCGTCGGCGTGATGCAGATTGCCGTGAAAAACGAGATCGGCCTGACCTTCGCCACCGCCCTGCGCTCCATCTTGCGGGCCGACCCGAACATCGTGATGATCGGGGAAATCCGCGACCTGGAGACTGCGGAAATCGCGATCCGCGCCTCGCTCACCGGCCACTTGGTGTTCTCCACCCTCCACACCAACGACGCCATGGGCGGGATCAGCCGACTCATCGACATGGGCGTGGAACCGTTCCTGGTTTCCGCTGCCGTCCGTGCATTCCTGGCCCAACGCCTCGTCCGGAAACTTTGCGTGCATTGCAAAACCCCGCGCGAAGTCAGCGACCAGGACCGCCGCGACCTTGGCATCCCGCTGCACATTCCCGGCCAAGTTTATTCGCCGAAAGGCTGCGACCGCTGCCGCATGACCGGCTTCTCCGGGCGACTCGCGATTTACGAAATCATCCTGCTCACCCAACCGATGCAGGAACTCGTCGCCCACCGCGCCCAAGCCGTGGAACTCCGCGCCCAAGCCGTCCGCGACGGCTACATCCCGATGCGCGAATACGGCTGGCACAAGGTCATGAAGGGCGAGACCACCATCGAAGAAGTCATTTCCGTCACCTCCTCCGACATCGGCGGGGGAGAGTAAATTTGAGCTTTCAGCATTTCAGCTTTTCCCAAGATGCCCATCTTCGCCTACAAAGCCCTCTCCGCCAACGGTGCCGTCACCACCGGCGAAATCGACGCCGTGGATCGCCCGCAAGCCTTGCGCGTCCTCGATAAAAAGGGACTCCAGCCAGTCAATCTCAAGGAAACTGCTGCCGCAGTATCCGCCAAGAAAACCAACGGCAATGCGAAGGGCAAAGCCGAGGAAAACGACCGCTCCAAGGCCGAGACCAACGAGAAGCCGATCCCCGAGGGGCCGATCAAGCTCAAGCGCCAAGAAGTCGTGCTCTTCACCGAGGAGCTTTCCGACATGCTCAGCGCCGGTCTCCAGTTAGAACCCGCGCTCAAGTCGATGGAAAACCGCCAGGAACTCGGCAACCTCAAAGCCGTTTCCTTCAAGATCCGCCAGATCGTTAGAGACGGCGTTAATTTCTCCGTCGCCCTGAAAAAAGTCAGCCCCAGCTTCGGCCCGTTGTATTGCTCCCTGGCAGCCGCCGGTGAGGCATCCGGCGCACTCGACGACATTCTCAAGCGCCAAGCTCACTATCTTAAGACCCTCGCCGAGCTGCAAGCCCGGCTGATTCTAGCGATGATTTATCCGGCCTTCCTCGTCATCGCCGGCATCTGCGTCTCCATCGTTTTCGTCACCACCCTCATCCCGCAGCTCACCTCGCTCATCGAGAGCAGCGGCGGAAAAATCCCGCTTGGCGCGGCCATTCTCATCGGCATCTCGGACTTCCTCACCAAGTGGTGGATCGTCATCGTCCTCACGCTCATTGCCTCGTTCATCTTCTTCAAGGCATGGAAAGACAACGAAGCGAACAAACCCATCTGGGACCGCGTCAAGCTCCGCTTGCCGATGATCGGCCCAGTGATCACCAGCCGGTTTTATGTCCAGTTCCTGGAAACCATGGCCAACCTTGTCGGCAACGGCCTACCCTTGCTCCGCGCCCTCGAACTCTCCCGCGACGCCACCCAGAACCGCTCGCTGCGCGGCGAACTGGATAAAGTCATCGCCCAAGTCGGCGACGGCCGTTCGTTTTCCAAAGCCCTCATCCGCAACGGCGCTTTCCCGCCGCTGCTCATCGACATGATTTCCGTCGGCGAGCAAACCGGCAAGATTGACCAATCCCTGCGCCGTGCCGCCGAGCGCTACGATAAGGAACTCGACAAAGATCTGCAACGGATCATGGCCCTCGTCATGCCCACCGTGCTGATCATCATGGCCGGCCTCATCGGCACCATGGCCTATCTGATGATCACCTCGATCTTCCAGACAATCTCTAACATTCACTGATGCCCACAGTTTCCGATCACAAAAAATGCAGCCCTTGCGGGCTGCATTTTGTGACTTTGGTAGGACTTAACTCCGACTCACGCTTTAGCTGCGAGTAACTTGCGCATCGAGCCTAGACCGAGTAGAGCGACACCCAAGGAAACGAGGGTGGTGCCGCCGTCCGGCACCCCCGGCGGCGGGGGTGGGTTTCCTCCTCTGAAAAGGTCGATGGAGGAAAAGGATTGCTCAGGAAATGAAAACTTATTTTCACCGTTCAGCTTCCAAGCGCCAATGGTTCCGCCGGATCCACCAAATGCTCCGCCTCCATAGTGGACCACCGCGTAATCCCAACCGGCAAGACCGCCGCCGGACCAGTTGAACGTCTGGGTACCAGGCTTCAAACTCGCAGTTGGGACGATTTGGGATGTTAGAAAATAAGTATTCAGTCGAAAAAGATTATCATCGGAACTGTTACTATTGCCGCCACCGATACCTGTTCCGTTTTTCGAGATATAAAACGTGCTAAAAGCGGATGTGCCGTGAGGCACTAACTGGATGACAGCCGCATTGGCGACCACTGACAATAAAGTGCCTGCAATAACACTGAGGGGAAACAGCCGACGCGCGGCGGTGGTGAGAAAGGTTCTATTTTTCATGATTTTGGGGGAGGTGCGGGTTTTAAAACAAAGTGAAAAATTCATGGCAAACCGGCATGCCAGAATTTTCCGAGCGACACTATTGATCGCTCGTAGGAGTTCTCATATTTTGATGCTCCTGTTAAGACAGGAAGCATCGAATGTCTGGCAATTGATCAATCTGGCAAGCAAGACTCACGCCCTGCTTGCCTGTGATTTAATTGTCTCAGACCTTACTTCTTGAGCGCTGGCAGGAAGCGACGGACACCGCCGAGACCCAGCACACTCATGCCGAGAAGTGCCAAGGTGGCACCGCCATCTGGCACTCTTGGGGTGTTGAGCGAATCCCAGCCAAAGACGGCTGTGGTGGCACCCGTTGAAGCCCGGGTGGCGGTGAAGCTCCAGTTTCCCACAGTATTGTCAAAACCGCTGAGCATGGCGGTTCCACTTCCCGTCAAGGTCAATGAAGTACCGGGAATTTCGGCGACCGTTGAGATGGAACTCAGGTTGAATGAAGCTAGCCCCGCAGTCATGGTGGTCCAGAGCGGAGTGACGACTAAAGCCCCCGGAGTCCCCGCATAGCTAAAACTGTTGTAATGGATTGCAGTAAGCGGCGGGATCAGCAATGGTGTTGCGTAAGACCCCGAGACAGCGGATACGATGGCGTTGGCTCCAGCTCCAAAGGTAACCGTGTCCAGTACCGTATTGAATGAGAACGTAGGGTCGCCGAACCCCACGATGGCGATATGGCCAGTGATAGGGGCTGCGCTGGCGGCACCCGCTAGAAGAAGCGAGGCGAGGATGATTCGAATTCCAGGATTTGTTTTCATGGGGGATTGGTTGGTTGTAATTGGTGGGTTGCGAGAGCGAGCCTCTGGCACGGCAACTTAAAGCAAGCGTCATGCCAAGCCGAAACTCCGACTCCCGAGTAACTGCTAGTGAGAGGGTTGCGGAAAATATTCGTCATCGAGAGGTAAGTATGGCGTTAGACCCTCCGACGGAACTGTAAAGATTCATGACAGCGGAAGACGGGAAATCTTACACACTGGGGTAGCCTCTGCGGGTCCGCCACGGGTTCCACAATCACCTTTCGTCTGCCTTGCCGGGTGTGGATCGGGCGGCTAGCTTGCCGCCACGAATGTCCGACGAGCTGTATGAAACTGAACCGACACGCCGACAATGGGTGGGTTTTTGGAGCATGATCGTCCAACAGACGCAGAACGCGTTCAACGACAAGATCGCCCAGTTCACGCTGATCCCGCTGGGCGGGGCGGTGGGTTTCGCGCTCCTAATCCCGATCGGCGCCGGGGTGGAGGTGGATGTCCCGTCGGCGGCGGGATTGATGATGGCACTGCCGATGGTGCTGTTCGCGCCGCTGGCCGGCTGGGTGAGCGACCGGTTTTCCAAACGCGACGTGATGCTCGGCGCGGCAATCGCTCAGGTGCTGGTGCTGGTGTGGATTTGCGGCTCGGTGATGCTGAAAAACATGCCGCTCGCGCTGTGCGGGTTTTTCGCGCTGGCGGTGCAATCGGCGTTTTTTAGTCCGGCCAAAATCGGGATTAACAAGGAACTCGTCGGCTCCAAGCATCTCGGCTTCGCGGCGGGCATTCAACAGATGACCGCGATGCTGGCGATCCTCGCCGGGCAGATCCTGGCCCCATGGTGGTTTGACCATCGTTTCAGCGGTCATGGCGGCGGAGCCGAAATCGCTTGGAAAGTCGCGCTCGCGCCCTTGTTGTTGTTAGCCGGACTCTCCATCCCGGCACTGGCCATGGCTTGCGCCGTGCCGCGAGTGCCAGCGCAGGGCGGGCCGGAATTCACGGCGAAACTCGCAGTCAGTCATTTGCTCAATCTCGCGGACTTGTGGCGGGACGCGCCCCTGCGGCGGGCGTCCTTCGGCGTGGCATTCTTCTGGGGCTTCGCGGCGTTCATCAATTTATGGTCGTTGAAACTGGCGAAAGTGATGACCGGCGGCGGCGAGGGCTACGGCACGCAATCCTCGATTTTTATGACCGCCGCCTCGCTGGGGATGGCGGCGGGTTTCGGGTTTTCCTCGTTCCTGATGCGCCGTCGCATCGAACTCGGCTGGGTGCCGGTGGCCGGCGTGGCGATGACGTTCACAGCCCTCGCGCTCGCCTTCATGACTCCCGGCGGGTGGCTTTTTCTAACGACCCTGGCATTGCTGGCGTTTTCCGCCGCCGTCTTCCTCGCGCCGCTCAGCGCGTGGATGCAGGACCGCTATCCGTCGGCCAAACGCGGTGAATTGCAATCCGCCG
>JAYVEJ010000152.1:0-2173 GCA_043748885.1 Luteolibacter sp.
CTAACCATCGGCATGGCCGTGGACGCGAACGTGCTGATTTACGAACGCCTGCGGGAGGAAATCAAAGGCGGGAAGACCCTCAAGAACGCCATTGAGGCATCCTACGACCGAGCGTTCTCCGCCATTTTCGACTCGCACGTCACCTCGCTCATCACCGCCGTCATTCTATTCGGGTTCGGTGGCAGCGCGATCAAGGGCTTCGCCATCACTCTCATCATCGGCGTCACCGCCTCGTTGTTTTCCGCGATCCTCGTTACCCGCGTCATCTTCCGCTGGGGCAGCGATTTCGGGTTGTTTAACAAGCTCACCTTCCTAGACCTCATCAAGTCGCATAAATATGATTTCATGGGCAAACGCCGCATCGCCATCTGGGCGGCGGTCATCACCATGGTCATCTCCATCGGTGCCTTCGCCATCCGTGGTGAGCGGGCATTGGGCATCGACTTCACCGGTGGCACTCTGATCACTTTCCAGTTAGGCAAGGAAATTAAAGTTCCGCTAGAAGACGCGAAGAAAGTCGTGGCTGAGATGAAGCTTTCGAAAGAAGCCTATACGCAACAGGAAAGTAACTTCACCACCGGCACTCTCCTCACCGTCCGTTGCGCCACCGCAGATGCCTCCGCCATCACCGCCAAACTGCGCGAAACCATCCCCGCGCTGGGCCAGAAAAAGGCCGATTCCCAAGACTATGCGATCGATGCCAGCCAAGACGAAGTCTCTGCCCTGATCGGCGGCACCGCCCTTCGCGATTCGCTCGTCGCCATCGGCTTGGGCCTCCTCGGCATCGTCGTTTACATGACCATGCGTTTCGAATTCTCGTTCGCCTTAGGTGGCTTCGTCGCCATTTTCCACGATATCATCATCTGCGTCGGAGTCGTCGTCCTGATGGGTGGGGAACTCTCGCTGATCCACGTCGGTGCCGTTCTAACCATCGCCGGTTACTCCATCAGCGATACCATCATCGTCTTCGACCGCGTCCGCGAAATGCTCCTGCACCGCACCGACTCGGTGGAAAAAATCATGAACGAGGCGGTCAACGCCACCCTCTCGCGGACACTGCTAACATCCGGTGCCACCTTGATCAGCGTCGCCATTCTCGCCTTCCTCGGCGGCACCGCCCTGCGCAGCTTCGGCATCATCATCTTCATCGGCATCATCGTCGGCACCTTCTCCTCGATCTTCATCGCCTCGCCGGTGGTCCTCTGGTGGAGCAACCGCAAAGGCGGCAACATCCGCGAAGCCGTCCTCGCCTCCGCCGCCAAAGCCGAGTCGCTCGCCGCGGCTCCGTGAGGCTGGTCTGGAACTGGCAGCAGCTCACCGCTAGGGAACGCTCGATGGATAAAAAAGAATGATCCACCCGGCGCATCCTGTGCACCCCGGCTTGCGCCGACGATTTTTCCCGCTTTATAAACCCAGAGAGTTTGTTTTCCAAGATCCTCGCCCTCAGCATCGACTGAAACACCGACCGCAGGAAATCGCGGTTTATCACCACCCCTTCGGCGACAAATTGCATCTTCAAGTGAGGGGCGGAGGGAGGCTAAGACAGTGCGTGGAAAACCTGCAACCGCTTTCCCGAAAAGTCATCAGACCGCAGGGGACAGTGGACTGCTCCGACATGTCGGAGCTTTTCACGGGCCGACATGTCGGCCCGTGAAAAGCGGGGACATGTCCCGCGCAGTCCGATGCCTTCCGCCTCGCATTGGCTTGAGTTATACTTCGTACCCACATAAGAGTCTCGGGTCAGCCACGGGTCAGGCCTCGCGGATTCACATTTAGGGATTATCTTTTGAGTTAGCGAGGCCCGACCACAACTGTTCGGCAGGATCCCTGCTTGGCTGAATTTTTATCTGCCGGGCATTTCAAATAAGCTCCGTCACTATTAGATTGGGTCTGCTTCCCTCCGTCCGTGGCCCGGACCAAGTTCAAGATCGATGAGAAAATGCTTTCCCGCTGGAAGCTTCTCGGCGATTTCCGGGCACGCCTCGTCAAAGCGCAGGCTGCGGCACCTCAAGTTGCGAAAAAGCCCGGCGGCCCCGAACGCAAACTGCTAGAGTCTGATTATTTCTGTCTCTTTGTCTTCGGGTTGCTCAATCCAGTGGTCGATGCCATGCGCGGGCGCCGCGCCGCGAGCCATCTCAAGCGAGTGCAGAAGGACGTCTGCACAAGGCCGGTG
>JAYVEJ010000153.1:0-5851 GCA_043748885.1 Luteolibacter sp.
GCGCAAATCCCGCAGGCGTTGCGCTTCGATCCGCCGCTGGGATCGGACCACGGCGGGCTGGTTTACAATGCCCAGAAGTTTTGGGAAATGAACGACAAGCGCGGCGGTCATCACACCGGCGATGACCTGAACGGCATCGGTGGGATGAACACGGATCTGGGCGATCCGGTTTTCTGCACGGCGGACGGGCTGGTGATTTACGCCGGTGAGCCGTCGCCGGGCTGGGGGAAGCTGGTCATCATCGCGCACCGGGCGGCGGACGGGCGAGCGTTGCAGTCGATGTATGCGCACTTGCACCGGATCGATGTTAGTTTGGGGGCGCTCATCCCACGCGGCGGAAAAGTGGGCATCGTCGGCACCGCTAACGGTTACTATCCGGCGCACCTGCATTTCGAAATGCGGGTTGGCGACGGAGTGGACATCGGGGGCGGCTACGCGGCGATGCCGCGCAACCGGCTCGATCCGATGGCCACGGTGGCCGCGCTGCGGAATGCCGGCGATGACGAGCTTTCTCCATCGCCGCTGACCCTTGCTCTAACGAGTGAGAGTGCCCGCTGAATCCCTGCGGTTAGAAGGTGGGGGATGATTTTTGGCCCTCGTGCCGGATTCCTAGCTTTACTTCAGAGGGCGTTGGTCGCAGTTAGTAAGCGTCTGACAAAAACCAATATGAAAACTACCAGCCTACTCGCCATTTCATTCGCCTTCCTTGGATTCGCCGCGCCGCTTGGTGCGGCCGGTGCCACCTATCAGGCCACCGGTCCGGTGCTCGAGGTGACTGATGCCAAGATCGTGATTCAGAAGGATAAGGAAAAATGGGAGATCGCCCGCACGGCCGACACCAAGATCACCGGCGAGATCAAGGTGGGATCGAAGGTGACCATCCAATACACGATGACCGCCGCGACTGTGGAAGTGAAGCCCGAGAAGGTCGCCAAGCCGGAGAAAGCCGCGCCTCCTGCCACCCCACCCGTCGCGCCCGCGAAGAAGCCGAAGTGACTCAGCGTGGGGTGATCACCACCGCGTGCTCGTCATAGCGGACTCGGGCATTCGTTTGATCCAGCAGATACTTCAAGACGCCCCGCGACGGGGTGTTCTTGAGGTTGAGAGAGATCTTCTGGCTGGCGAGGAGTTTCTTGGGATCCTCGACCACGAAGTTTGGCGTCACTTCGTTCTTCGATTGCTTTTCGATGATCAAGCTTAACGCCTCCAAGGCTTCTTGCAGGCTGGCTTGATCGAGCTGGAAAATGGGAATCATCACGGCCCCGAATTTCGCTTCGCGGCCTTTGGTGGCGATATCGGCGGCATTGATCTTCAACTGGCCCAGGCTGTAGCGGATGCTGGCGTTGTTAGGATCGGCCTTCAGTGCGCTCTTGTAAAAGTTGCCAGCCGCGACCAGATCGAAGGCTTTTTCGGCAGCTTGGCCTTGTTTGTAGAGCGACGCGGCGGTGGGGGCCGCAGCCGGAGCACTCGGGGCCGGAGTCTGGGCGAAGGCGGGTGAAACCAAAGTGCAGGCGACAACGAACGTGATGATGTTTGACATGGTGGGGTGGGGTTTTTTCCCAATCGCAGTCCTAACACGCAGCTCGTTCGGGTTCAACCGGTAAATTCCACGCCGCCAGCCATCACGGTGCGGTTGCCTCGCCGACCTTGGAGACACGGACTGCGACTTCGGGCTTGAGTAGCTTCTTCATTTCATCGGCCCACTCGCGGGCGGATGGATGGCCGATGTATTTACCGAGCAGCGCCAGCATGCGGACGGACGCGCCCGCTTCGTCGCCGTAGGTGTAAAGATCGACCTCCATTTTCCACTGCAGTTTCGGCAAATCTTCTTCGAGGAATTTTACATATTCCGGCGACTGCATGTTCGACGCCATGCCACTTCGCTTGTCATCGCGGGGTTTCGCAGACCACAGTTCCATTTTCACGGTTTCCTGCTGGATGCGCTTGATCCAACCGGCCCGCAAGGTGGCCAGGGTGGAAGGTTTCCGATAGGGGGGCAGCAGGATCTCGTCGTAAATGGCATCGATCTCGATCGGTGAGAACGGCCACTTTTCCACCTTCACATGGTTGATGTCATAGGCGCGCGCAAAGACGGTGGAGGTCACGGCTTGGGACAGAATTTCCTGTTGGCCCTTGAGCTTGGCCGCGTCGCGGAAAATGGAATCGAGGGCTTCTTGGGCGTCGCCAGCGAGTTTGACTCGGTCCGGTTTTTCCGATGCGGCTTCGAGTGTGAGCACCAACCACCGGAGCTGATGGCGGAGTGCCAGGCGCAGGCTAGGTTCAGCGAGTTTCTCGCGTTCCTTGGCTTTCCACTCGCGGAAATCGGCGGCCTTCTTGTGAAGTTCCTCGAAGTTCACCTTTTCCATGCAGTTGACGTAGAGTTCGATGGCGGCCTCGTCGCTGCCAATCGCATTGTGGTAAGCGGCCAAGGCGATCTTAAACCTAGCATCCGACTTAGAATCGGCCGCTTCCCGGATTTTCTCCAGATTGCCTAACACCGTCTCGCGATCCGCGTCGGAGAGGGTTTCCGCGTGCCCGACATGAAACATCAGCGCGGCACAAACTAGGAAAGTCGGGTTTCTCATTGCGGTTCTCATCTCAAATCCCAAGCGCGGGGCCAAGACGGAAGAATTATATTTTTGCCGCAAGTGGGCCGGTTTTCTGAGTGTTTCCGGGCTTGGATGTTTGCGATTCGTGGTCATGCTGGGCGGCGTTCCCCGCCCGCTCCATGAATCCTGCTTTTCGTCGTTTGTTGTCGCTTGTTGCCGTGTTTGTCACCGCGTTCATTGCCGTCACGGTGCTCCGGACGTGGCGCTCAGGGGATGATCTGCGCAGCTTGATCCCCGGGTTTTCGAAAAAATCCGGTCAGTTTCACCCAGAAGCATTCACGCTTCCCGACAAGGCACCGCTGGAACTGGGCGAGACGGAACTGCTTTCCCGGCTCAACAACGAGTATGCCAAACTGACGGAAGCGGTGGTCCCGTCGGTGGTCAGCATCGACACCACCGGCATTCGCAGCCAGCGACTTTTCGACGTGTTTAGCGGAGGAACGCAGGTCCGCGACTACCCCACCCAAGGCCAGGGTTCTGGAGTGATCGTCACCCGCGAGGGCCACGTCATGACCAATCATCACGTCATCGCCGACCAGAAAGACATCCGCGTGACCCTCCATGGCGGGAAAACCTACACCGCCTATCTCATCGGCGACGACACGCTGCTAGACATCGCGGTGCTCAAGATCGACGCGAATGAGACCTTCAAACCGCTGAAACTGGGCGACTCGGCCCAGGTCAAAGTCGGCCAGATCGTGATGGCGGTGGGCAATCCCTTCGGCTTGGGCGAGACGGTCACGCAAGGCATCATTTCCGCCAAGGAGCGCTCGCTTTCCGATAATCAGCGGGATCTTTTCCAAACGGATGCCGCCATCAATCCGGGCAACTCGGGCGGTCCGCTGGTCAACTTGCGCGGTGAAATCATCGGCATCAACGTCGCCATTTTTTCCCAAGACAAGCAGAACCCAGGCTTCCAAGGGGTGGGATTCTCCATCCCCTCGAACGACGTGAAGGACTCGCTGTTCCAGATTCTGGAGCGTGGCCGGCCGATCCGCGGTTTCCTCGGCATCACCCAAGTACGGGATGTGGACGCGACGGTACGGGCGGTCCTGAACTACGAGGGTGAGGGAGGCGCGGCGGTGCTTGGCGTGCTCTCCGGATCGCCAGCGCAGACCGCCGGTTTGCAATATGGCGATATCGTGCGGTCGCTAAACGATGAGAAGATCAAGTCCTCGTCGCAGCTCATCGCGCTGGTCCAGCGGGCTAAAGTCGGGCAGTCGATCACCATGAACGTCTGGAGGAAGGGAGAGGCCTTGCAGTTGAAGGCAACCATCGCAGAAAGCGGCGTTGCCAAACCGTTAGTCCCGCTTTCAGATGCGGAGACCCGCCAAGGCCGCACTCGCAATCCCGACGAAGTCCTGCAGGCGTTGGGAATCCAAGTCCGGGACTTGTCGGTGCAGGAACGCCAGCGCGGCTTTCGCGGCGTGCTGGTAACTGGTCTAACGGACAAAAGCCTTGCCGCTGAGCAGCTAAAAGCGGGGGATCTCATTCTGGCCGTGAACAACTCGCCGCTCAACAATGCCAACGAGTTTTTCCTCTATCTCGCCGCCTCCGCCGCCGTGCAAGACACCACCCTCCAGCTCGTCCGCAGTGGCCAGGTGGTGCGCGTGAATTTACCGGCATTGACCCGCCAGCAATGATCTGGATCGGCTGAAATTTAGCCCAATGCCGCCGCGTTTTTAATCGCCTCACCCATGCAACGATCCAAGCTTCCTTACTTTTTCCTCGGCCTCGCCGCCGTCCTCGCGGCGCTGGCCTTGGTCATCTTGATCCGCCGTGCAGGAGCGAAAACCAAGGTGGTGAACGTGACTCAGGCTCCCGTGAAGCTTCCCGTCGCGCCGCCGCTCATCCCCAGTCTCAGCGAACCGAGTCCACCGGAAAAACCCGAAACCGTGCTGGCAGACCTCGGCATCGGCGTGGCTGCGGCGGACCCAGCCGAGCTGGTCGCGCAAATTGCCAAAGCCCTCGAAGCCGGCGACCTCGCGAAAGTCGGTCGCCTGCTCGGCAAGGACGTTCTGGATTCCCAAATGGTCGCCCGACTCAAAGCGCTATCCGCCGTCCCGTTCCGCGTGCGCCAGCCCAACGGCATCCGCGAAGTCGGCGAACTCGAACTCAACGCCCGCTCCCGCTGGGCACTCGAACTCGAAGGCATGGAACCCGGCCGCGATCACATTTTCCTCGATCTCCGCCGCAACAACGGCAAGTGGTCGGTCGAAAAAATCACCCTCCCACCCGCTGCCGGCGAACCCATCCCCAAGGCCGTTTTCGCCGACTCACTGGGCGTGGCCGACGCATTTCTCCAAGCCGTTCTCAAGCAAGACTTCGAATTTGCCCGCGCCTTCGTGGACCCCGCTGCGGTCTCGGACGCCAAGATCGCGGGACTCTGCATCCTGTTTGAAGAAGGCGGCTACCGGCTCCGCAAAAATAAGCCGCTGCGCTCGATGTTCCAGCGCGCGGACACCGTCGGCTACCTCGCCAATGTCGAGACCGCCGATGCCTCGCAAACCGCCCAGTTCGCCATGACCATGAAGCAGCCGCCCATGCCGTCTAACTGGATTGTCGCGGAAATCAACCTCAACCAACTCCTCGCCGACTACGCCCGCCGCGTCGCCGGCGGGGATCTCTACTACTCGCCGCTCGTCAAAAACCCCGCCGGCGGCGACACCTTGGCGCTCTACTTTGAGTTCGACGAAGACGTGATGAACCCACGCACCCGCCGGCAGTTAGAGATCGTCACTCAGATCCTGCGCTCAGATCCGGGCAAAAAAATCACCCTCAGCGGCCACACCGACGCGATGGGCACCAAGCAATACAACAACAGCCTCTCCTCCCGCCGCGCCGACGTGGTCCGCGACTACCTCACCAAGGCAGGCGTCGCTGCCGCCCAGATCGTCACCGTCGCCAAGGGCGATAGCCAACCCCGTCGGCCCAACCTCACCGAGACCGGCGGCGACAACCCAGAAGGCCGCCGCGCCAACCGCCGGACCGAGATCTATCTGGATTTCTAAGTCCCCAGTGTCTGAGAAGCAAAGATTGCGACACCTGGCAACTAGGAGCGAAGTTCGGCGAAGTAGCGGTTGGGTCATCATTTCCCCCGGCTGCTGATGCCGCTGCCCACCCCTTTCAGCTACACTCACTCGCCGCTCTCCATCACCTCTTCGGAATCTTCAACCGTCCGACCACGGCGGGCGATAGCTTGGCTTGCCCGATCCACACTTCGGCGGCTGAGGGATCGTCTC